>NZ_JAQQPR010000040.1:0-40808 GCF_036688705.1 Duganella sp. S19_KUP01_CR8
ATTTGAGCATGAGCCCGGCTAAATAGCCGGGCTCATGCTCAAATGGGGGACCTGACCCCGGGTTGCCTATCCGTTGAGCAGGTGGCGTTTTACAGTCTTGCTCCTGAGCCAAAAGTTGCCCCTTACCCTGCGACAAAAAGGTATGATAGTGCGTACCTTTTATGGCTCATCCCATCCTACGCCACGCTATGACCGCACAAGTACCTGTCGCACCCGTCCCCACCGATACCAGCCCGTTGGGCACTGTTATGGCGCTGGCCGTCAAGGGCGTGCTGTCCATCGGCGACCTGTTCGGCGCCGCCGCCGTGTTGCAGGAAAGCGGACAACTGCCCGCCGCCATCGCCCTGTACCGTACCTGGATCGACCATACGCCGTCGCCGCTGATCTACGCCGCCTGCTTCAACCTGGCCGTGGTGCTGTCCAATTCCGGCGACGATCCCGGCGCCGAAGCGGTGCTGCGCAAGGCCATCGCCCAGAACCCCGGCTTCGTCGAAGCCCGCCTCAACCTGGGCACCTTGCTGGAACGCACCGGCCGCCCGGACGACGCGCTGGCGATGTGGAAAACCATACTCACCGATGAAGTGCAGCCGGACATCAAGACCAATCCGACCCTGTACGTGCAAACCCTGAACAACCTCGGCCGCCTGCTGGAGATCCGCAAGCGCTATCCCGAGGCCGAAGCCATGCTGGCGCTGAGCCTGCGCGTCGATCCGCAACAGGCCAACGTCATGACCCACTGGGTCCACCTGCGCCAGAAGCAGTGCGAATGGCCGGTCTACAGCGGCCTGGAGCACATCTCGGTCGCCACCATGATGGACGGCACCTCGGCGCTGGCCATGCTCAGCGCCTCGGCCGACCCGGCCCAGCAGCTGTCCGCCGCGCGCCGCTTCGTCAACGAAAAGGTCAACGCCGCCGTCGCGCCGCTGACCGGCGCCCACGGCTACGGCCACAGCCGCCTGCGCATCGGCTACCTGTCGTCGGACTTCTGCTCGCACGCGGTGTCCATCCTGACCGCCGAGCTGTACGAGCTGCACGACCGCAGCAAGTTCGAGGTCTACGCCTTCAGCTGGAGCCGCGAGGACGGCTCGCCGATCCGCGCCCGCGTGGTCAAGGCGATGGACCACTACATCCGCATCGACGCCCAGACCGACGAGCAGGCCGCGCGCACCATCCGCGCCCACGAGATCGACATCCTGGTCGACCTGCACGGCCTGACGCTGGGCGCGCGCCCCAACATCCTGGCCTACCGCCCGGCGCCGGTGCAGCTGACCTACCTCGGCTTCCCCGGCAGCACCGGCCTGCCCGGCGTCGACTACGTGATCGCCGACGAATTCCTGATCACGCCGGAAATGACCAAGGACTTCACCGAGAAGCCGCTGTACCTGCCGGACACCTTCCAGATCAACGACCGCCAGCGCCTGATCGCCGCCAAGCCGACCCGCGCCAGCGTCAACCTGCCGGAAGACGCCTTCGTGTTCGTCTCGTTCAACAACAACTTCAAGTTCACGCCCGACCTGTTCACGGTGTGGATGAACATCCTGCGCCGCGTGCCCAACAGCGTGCTGTGGCTGGTGGCCGACTATCCGGAAGTGCGCGAGAACCTGTACCGCTACGCCGAGGAAGCCGGCATCGCCCGCGACCGCCTGATCTTCAACAGCCGCGCGGTGCCGGCCGAATACCTGGCGCGCTACCAGCTGGCCGACCTGTTCCTCGACACCTTCCCGTTCAACGCCGGCACCACCGCCAGCGACGCCCTGTGGGCCGGCCTGCCGCTGCTGACCTGCGCCGGCCAGACCTTCTCGTCGCGCATGGCCGGCAGCCTGCTGCGCGCGGTCGACCTGCCGCAGCTGATCACCTACAACTTCGCCGACTACGAAGAGAAGGCGGTGGCGCTGGCCAACGACCCGGCCCGCATCGCTTCGATGAAGCGCCAGCTGGCCGCCAACCGCCTGAGCTGCCCGCTGTTCGACAGCCCGCGCTTCGTGCGCAACCTCGAGGCCGCGCTGCAGAAGGTCGCCAAGCCGGCCGCGCCGCGCCTGGCCGCGCCGGAACACGCGGTGCGGCCGCAGGAACCGTCGCAGCCGGCCGAACCGGTGCGCATCGTCGACATCCCCATCGTCACCGTGTCCTACAACGCGCCGGACCTGATCGAGGCGCTGCTGCGCACGCTGCGCCAGTTCTACCCCAACCGCGTGTACGTGATCGACGGCTCGAATCCGGACGTGGCCGAGAAAATCCGCGCCATCACCGACGGCTACGACAACGTCGAGTTCATCCCGTTCGGCTACAACATCCACCACGGCCCCGGCATGGCCTGGGCGCTCAGCCACCTGGGCCTGTCGGGCGAGGTGCTGTTCCTCGATTCCGACGTCGAGATCCTCAAGGCCGGCTTCCTGGAATCGCTGCACAGCCAGCTGCGCCCGGAGATGTACGGCGTCGGCAACGTCCAGTGGGTCAACGAAGTGGGCCACAGCCGCGACGCCGACGGCATCCCCTACCTGCACCCGGCCTGCATGCTGGTGAACGCCGAAGTGATGCGCCAGTGGCCGATGCCGATCAAGCACGGCGCGCCGCTGCTGCCGGCCATGCTGGCGATGCACCAGGCCGGCCAGAGCGCGCTGATGCACAGCGTCGACTGGGTGCGCAACGATTTCGCCCGCGAGCCGAGCCGCACCTACATCAAGCACGACTGGCAGGGCACGGTGATCCGCACCGGCGGCTACCACTACGACCTGCCGAGCGCCACCAGCGTGGTCAACACCGACCTGCTGACCTTCATGCCGCCCAACGCGGCCAAGGTGGTGGAGCTGGGCTGCGGCGACGGCGCCTTCGCCAAGGCTTACCGCGCCCGCAACCCGCTGGCCAACTACACCGGCATCGAAGCCGATCCGGCGCCGGCCCAGGCCGCCCGTCCGCATTGCGACTTCGTGTTCAACCTCGACCTCGAACACGCCGGCGCCGACCTGTGGGACCACGTGCGCGGGGCCGACTGCTGGGTCATCGACGAGACGCTGGAAACGCTGAACGACCCGTGGACCGTGCTGCAGAAAATCCGCACCAGCATCGCGCCGGGCGGCAAGCTGATCGCCACCATCCGCAACTTCCAGCACTGGAGCGTGCAGGCGCGCCTGAACGCCGGCGACATGCGCTACGGCCCGGCCGGCATCGAAAAGACGCGCAAGCGCATCTTCACCCGCGGCGCCATGCTGGAGCTGTTCCAGCAGGCCGGTTTCCAGATCGCCGGCGGCAGCGCCCGCATCATCGACGAACCGGCGCGCGAGAAATACCTGCCGGCGATCCGCATGATGGCCGGCGCCAGCGGCCTCGATCCGGTGGTGGCGGTGGAAGACGCGCTGCCGTGGCAATACATCGTGATGGCGGTCGCCGCCTAAGCCAGGAGCCAGACAATCTATGAGTTTGCCATTAGTTAGCATCGTTATCCCGTCCTACAAGACCGCCCACTTCGAGGCTTGCCTGAAGTCGGCGCTGGGACAGAGTTATCCCAACATCGAGATCCTGGTCAGCGACAACTGCCCGACCGAGGCGATCAAGGACATGTGCGCCAAGTACACCGGCCACCTGATCTACCAGCGCAATTCGGCGCTGCGCGAGCAGAACGTGCTGACCGCGCTGTTCGCCGCCAAGGGCCAGCTGATCAAGCCGCTGTTCGACGACGACATCCTGCACCCGTTCTGCATCGAGCGCATGGTGGCGACCATGAATATGGATCCGGAGATCCAGCTGGTGTTCTCGTCCTCGCAGGTGATCAACGTCGACAACGAGCGCACCGAGCTGCGCCGGCCCTACCAGGCCAGCGGCAGCATGACGGCGCGCGACATGCAGCGCAGCATGGTGCTGGGCATGCGCAACTTCGTCGGCGAGTTCAGCACCATCATGTTCCGCCGCGAGCGCCTGTGGGAAATCGGCCGCCACCTGTTCCGCTACCACCAGCACGACTGCACGCTGGGCCTGGCCGACGTCGCCGCCTACTTCAACCTGGCGCGCGACGGCAAGGTGTTCTACATCGACGAGGAGCTGTCCTACTTCCGCCACGACCAGCGGCTCGAATCGAACAGCAATATCAACAGCAACCCCAACTTCGGCTACTGCTTCTCCGACTATATCGACCTGCTGATCGAATCGTGCGACATCGGCCTGGTCGCGCCGGAAGAGCTGGTGGTGATGCAGCCGACGGTGGACGACGTGGCGGCCCGCCTGAGCGGCATCTTCCCGATGGTGGCCCGCTCGCAGCAGCGCTTCCATAACGTGCTGGCGGCCCAACGCGCTGCGGCGGAAGGGACGGCATCATGATGGACCAGTGCCGGCTGATCGAGCTGCCGCCCCACCACGACGTGCGCGGCAACCTGTCCGTCATCGAAGGCGGCGTGCACATCCCGTTCGACATCAAGCGCGTCTACTACCTGTACGACGTGCCGGGCGGCTCGGCGCGCGCCGGCCACGGCCACATCGAGCTGCAGCAGCTGTTCGTCGCCATGTCGGGCAGCTTCGACGTCATCGTCGACGACGGCTACGAGCGCAAGAAATTCCAGCTGAACCGCTCCTACTACGGCCTGTACGTGCCCGGCATGATGTGGCGCGAGGTCGAGAACTTCTCGTCCGGCGCGGTGTGCGTGGTGCTGGCCTCGACGCTGTACGACCCCAAAGACTACTACCACGACTACGATGAATTCGTGGCCGCGGCACACCAACCTAAGTGAGTTTTGCCATGAGCGTACCCTTCCTCGACCTGAAAGCCATCAACCTGTCGCAAGGCGACGAGCTGGAAGCCGCGTTCAAGCGCGTGCTGCATTCCGGCTGGTACATCCTCGGGAGCGAGACCGGCGCCTTCGAAGCCAGCTTCGCGACCTATTGCAAGAGCAAGCACGGCATCGGCGTGGCCAACGGCCTGGACGCGATCTTCATGATACTCAAGGCCTACGGCATCGGCCCCGGCGACGAGGTGATCGTGCCGTCCAACACCTTCATCGCCACCTGGCTGGCGGTCAGCGACTGCGGCGCCACGCCGATCCCGGTCGAGCCCACCGCCGACGGCTTCAACATCGACCCGGCCCGGGTGGAGGCGGCCATCACGCCGCGCACCAAGGCCATCATGCCGGTGCACCTGTACGGCCAGACCGCCGACATGGATCCGCTGCAAGCGCTGGCCGCCAAGCACGGCCTGAAGCTGATCGAGGACGCGGCCCAGGCCCACGGCGCGCTGTACCGCGGCCGCGTGGCCGGCCAGCTGGGCGACGCCGCCGCCTTCAGCTTCTATCCGGGCAAGAACCTGGGCGCGCTGGGCGACGGCGGCGCCGTCACCACCAGCGACGACGACCTGGCCGACCAGATCCGCACGCTGCGCAACTACGGCTCCAAGGTCAAGTACTACAACGAGGTGCCGGGCTATAACTCGCGCCTGGACGAGCTGCAAGCGGCGCTGCTGAGCGTCAAGCTGCCCAAGCTGGACGGCGACAACGCCAAACGCCGCGCCATCGCCGCCATCTACCAGCGCGAGCTGGCCGGCCTGCCCGGCCTGGCGCTGCCGCACGTGCCGGAATGGGCCGAGCCGGTATGGCATGTCTACGTGGTCCGCCACGCCCAGCGCGACGCGCTGGCCAAGGCGCTGGCCGAACAGGGCATCGGCACCATCGTCCACTATCCGGTGCCGCCGCATCTGCAACCGGCCTACGCCCACCTGGGCTACCAGCCGGGCGACTTCCCGCTGGCCGAAGCCATCCACAAGGAAGTGCTGAGCCTGCCGATGGGCCCGACCATGACGGCCGAACAGGCGATGGAAGTGGTGGCGGCGGTGCGCAAGTTCTGCGCGGCATAAATTACAGGAAACCACATGATTCATGCTAGCGCCATCGTCTCGCCCAAGGCCAAGCTGGGGGACGGCGTCAGCGTCGGCCCGTTCACCATCATCCATGACAACGTGGAGATCGGCGCCGGCTCGGTCATCGACAGTTATTGCGAGATCGGCTATCCGACCCCGCTGGCCGACGGCCAGCCGCTGGTGATCGGCGCCGGCGCGCGCATCCGCTCGCACTCGGTGTTCTACGAAGGCTCGCGCTTCGGCGACAAGCTGGTCACCGGCCACCGCGTGGTGGTGCGCGAAAAAACCGTGGCCGGCATCGCCTTCCAGATCGGCACCATGAACGATATCCAGGGCGACTGCGTCATCGGCGACTACGTGCGCTGCCAGTCCAACGTCTTCATCGGCAAGATGTCCAGGGTCGGCAACTTCGTCTGGCTGCTGCCGTATGTGGTGCTGACCAACGATCCCCATCCGCCCAGCAATGTGCTGGTCGGCGCCACCATCGGCGACTACGCGGCCATCGCCGCGATGTCGGTGATCTTGCCCGGCGTGACCGTGGGCGAGCGCTCGCTGGTGGCCGCGCACAGCAAGGTGCACCGCGACGTCGCCCCGCACACCGTGGTGGCCGGCAATCCGGCGCAGTTCCTGTGCGACGCCAGCAAGATCAAGCTGAAGGACGGCAGCGGCGCTCCGGCCTATCCGTGGACCACCCACTTCAAGCGCGGCTACCCGGCCGAGATCACCGCCGGCTGGGACGCGGCGCAACCATGAGCGGCGCCGGCACGCCCTACACCCAGTGGCTGAAACAGGCGGGACGCGGCAACATGACGATCCCGCAGCTGTTCGACGCCGCCGCCGCGCTGCAAAAGCAAGGCCAGCCGCAGCAAGCCATCGCGCTCTACCGCTGCTGGATCGAGCACGGCTCGCGCCAGCCGCTGTTGTACGCGGCCTGGTTCAACCTCGGCGCGCTGCTGGCCGCCGATTCCGACGACGCCGGCGCCGAGGCGGCCTACCGCAAGTGCATCGCGCTGCAGCCGCGCTTTGTCGAAGGCCGGCTCAATCTCGGCACCCTGCTGGAACGCCAGGGCCAGCCGGAGGAGGCGCTGGCGATGTGGCGCACCATCCTCGGCCCGGCCGTCAAGCTGGACCAGAAAACCCACCGCACCCAATACCTGCAAACGCTGAACAACCTGGGCCGTCTGCTGGAAATCCAGAAGCAGTACCCGGAAGCGGAAGCCATGCTGGCGCAAAGCCTGACCGTGGAGCCGGACCAGCCGCACGTGATGACGCACTGGGTGCACCTGCGCCAGAAGCAGTGCCACTGGCCGACCTGGAGCGGCCTGCCGCACATCAGCCGGCGCCAGATGGAAGACGGCGCCTCGGCGCTGGCGATGCTGAGCCTGACCGACGACCCGGCGCTGCAAGCGGCCGCCGCCGCCCGCTTCGTGGCCGAGAAGCTCGACACCACGGTGGCCTCGCTGACCGGCCCGGCCGGCCAGGGCTCCGGCTACGGCCATGAACGGCTGCGCATCGGCTACCTGTCGTCCGACCTGTGCTCGCACGCGGTGTCCATCCTGACCGCCGAGCTGTACGGCCTGCACGACCGCAGCCAGTTCGAGGTCTACGCCTTCAGCTGGAGCCGCGAGGACGGCTCGCCGCTGCGCGCCCGCGTGGTGGCCGGCATGGACCACTACATTCCGATTCACGCGCTGAGCGACGAGCAGGCCGCGCGCCTGATCCGCGGCCACGAGATCGACATCCTGGTCGACCTGCACGGCCTGACCTCCGGCGCGCGTCCGCAGATCCTGGCGTACCGTCCGGCGCCGGTGCAGATGACGTGGCTGGGCTTCCCCGGCACCACCGGCCTGCCCGGCATCGACTACGTGATCGCCGACGAGTTCCTGATCACGCCGGAAATGACCAAGGACTTCAGCGAGCAGCCGCTGTACCTGCCGGACACCTTCCAGATCAACGACCGCCAGCGCCTGATCGGCAACAAGCCGACCCGCGCCAGCGTCAAGCTGCCGGAAGACGCCTTCGTATTCTGCTCGTTCAACAACAGCTACAAGTTCAAGCCCGAGCTGTTCGCGCACTGGATGAACATCCTGCGCCGCGTGCCGGGCAGCGTGCTGTGGCTGGTGGCCGACACGCCGCTGGTGGCCGACAACCTGAAGCGCTTCGCCACCGACGCCGGCATCGATGCCGAACGGCTGATCTTCGCCGAACGCGCGCTGCCGGCCGACTACCTGGCGCGCTACCAGCTGGCCGACCTGTTCCTCGACACCTATCCGTTCAACGCCGGCACCACCGCCAGCGATGCCCTGTGGGCCGGCCTGCCGCTGCTGACCTGCGCCGGGCCGACCTTCGCCTCGCGCATGGCCGGCAGCCTGTTGCGCGCGGTCGACCTGCCGCAACTGATCACCTACAACTTCGCCGACTACGAAGAAAAGGCGGTGGCGCTGGCCAACGACCCGGACGCCATCGCCGCCATGAAGCGCCAGCTGATCGAAAACCGCATGAGCTGCGCCCTGTTCGACACCCCGCGCCTGGTGCGCAACCTGGAGGCGGCCATGCAGCGCGTGGCGCGGCCAGGCATTGCTACAACCAACACCACGAAAGCAGCCATGAATATCGACCAGATCCCGATGATCGCGGTGTCCTACAACGCACCCGACCTGATCGCCTCGCTGCTGGGCACTTTCCGCCAGTTCTACCCGCACAACCCGGTCACCATCATCGACGGCTCGGCGCCGGAGATCGCCGAAAAGATCGCGCCGATCGCCGCCCAGTATCCGGGCGTGCGCTTCATCCCGTTCGGCTACAACATCCACCACGGCCCCGGCATGGCGTGGGCGATCGAGAACCTGGAGCTGTCCGGCCAGGTGCTGTTCCTCGATTCCGACGTCGAGATCCTCAAGCGCGGCTTCCTCGAATCGCTGGTGGAGAACCTGGAGCCGCAGATGTACGGGGTCGGCAACGTCACCCCCGTCAACGCCGACGGCCAGCCCTACGGCGAAGGCAGCATGCCCTACCTGCACCCGGCCTGCATGCTGACCAACATCGAGGTGGTGCGCCAGTGGCCGCTGCCGGTCAAGCACGGCGCGCCGATGCTGCCGTCCATGGTGGCGATGGCGCAGGCCGGCAAGAGCGACCAGCTGATGCGCAACGTCGCCTGGGTCAACAACGATTTCAGCGACCAGCCGGCGCAGCGCATCTTCATCCGCCACGACTGGCAGGGCACGGTGCGCCGCACCGGCGGCTACCACTACGACAAACCCGCGGCCACCGTGCAGATCAACCAGCAGCTGCTGGACCTGGCGCCGAGCGCGGTCAAGGTGGTGCAGCTGGGCTGCGGCGACGGCGCCTTCGCCAAGGCCTACAAGCAGCGCCACCCGCTGTGCAACTACACCGGCATCGAACGCGACGCCATCGCCGCCGAGCAGGCGCGCGCACACTGCGATTTCGTCTACAGCCAGGACATCGAAACCCCGGACCCGCAGCGCGACCGCCAGCTGGCGCAGGCCGACCTGTGGCTGCTGGACGGCGCGCTGGAACGCGTGCGCGATCCGGCCGCGCTGCTGGCGGCGATCCGCGCCAGCATGGCGCCGGGCGGCACGCTGGTGCTGTCGGTGCGTAACCTGCAGCACTGGAGCACGCAAGTGCGGCTCAACATGGGCGACTTCCGCTACCGCGCCGACGGCGTGATGCAGCAGGGCGAACTGCACGGCTTCACGCGCGGCTCGCTGCTGGAGTTGCTGCAGCAATGCGGCTTCCGCATGAGCGGCGGCATGCCCGTGATGTACAACGAGCCGGGCCGCGAAATCTTCCTGCCCATCCTGCGCCAGCTGGCCCAGGCCAGCGGCAGCGATCCCGAGCTGGCGGTGCAGGACGCCATGGCGCAACGCTACATCGTCACCGCCGTGCCGGCCTGAGTCCCATGAAGATCCTCATCATCGGCGGTTCCAACTCGCTGCTCAAGGACGGCTACGTCACCCACCTGGCGCAGTCGCTGCAAGGCTATGTCGAGCCCGAGATCGTGCAGATCTCGGTCGGCGCCACCACCTCGCTGTCGGCCATCGGCCGCCTGTATGAAACCTATGCCAGCACGTCGGTGGCGCCGGTGGACGTGGTGCTGTACGAGTACTCGATCAACGACACCGGCCACTTCGCGCCCCGCCCCGGCGGCGCCGATTCCTGGCTGTTCTGCTTCCACCTGCTGCTGAAGACGGCCGCGCAGCTGTACCCGACGGCGGTGTTCGTGCCGCTGGTGCTGGCGCAGCAGCAGCACTTCTCGTCGACCGCGCCGCATCCGATCTACGACGCGCAGCTGCGCGCCTTCAATGAACTGGCGCTGCCGGTGATCGACGTGCGCGCCGCGCTGTCGGCGCTGTTCCTGGGCCGCGCGCCGGCCTGGCTGTACCGCGACCCGGCCCACTACGACACGCCGCACGCCACCTCCATCGTCGGCGCCATCGTCGCCCAGCGCCTGCTGACGCTGAAGGCGCAGAACGCCGAGCCGCTGGCGGCCACGGCGGCGCGCCTGCAGGCCGTGTCGCCGTTCGCCGGGCTGCAGGCGATGTACCTGCCCGGCGTCAACCTGCAACAGTTCACCAGCGGCCCGGTGCAGCGCGGCCATACCGGCAACCGCCTGATGCAGCTGGACTATCTGCGCATGCTGCCCGGCAGCCGCCTCGAACTGAACAGCGAGATGTTCCCGCTGGCGCTGTTCCTGAAATCCGACCCACAGCACGACGCGCTGCAACTGGAACTGGGCAGCGACGACGGCCTGGCCTTCAACGCCCGCGTCGCCACCCGCCACGCCGATACCGAAACCCTGCCCTTCGTCTACTCCAGCATCCCGCTGCCGCTGCTGTGGAGCCACAGCCTGCTGCGGCCCTACGGCGCCAGCCGGCTGGCTGTGTCGGTGCCGGAACAGGCCGGCGGCGCGCAGACCGGCTTCGACTGCTATGCCGGCGGCCGGCCGGATGCGCCGGAACGCCACCTCGACCTGGTCGGCGTGCTGATGCTGACCGAGGCGCGCTAAAGCGCCAGCCACCTGACCGGAGCCCGCCCATGTCCCAGCAACTGCATCAAGCGATGGCCGCCGGTAACCTGGCTGAAGCGGGAACGCTGGCGCTGGCGCTGGCGCGGCTGGGCGAGCTGGCCATCATCGACCTGATCGGCCTGACCAGTCTGCTGTCGGCGCAGGGCAAGAGCGAGCAGACCATTTCGCTGTACCAGCTGTGGCTGGAGCATTGCGACTCGCCGCTGGAATACGTGGCCTGGTACAACCTGGCCGTGGTCCAGCTGCAAGCGGGCGACGAGGCCGGCGCCGAGCGCGGCTACCGTCAATCGCTGCGGCTGCATCCCGGCTTCACCGAAAGCCAGCTGGGACTGGGCGCGCTGCTGGAACGGCGGCGCCAGCCGGAAGCGGCGCTGGCGCTGTGGCAGGAGGCGCTGGACGACCTCGACGCCAGCTCGGCCGCCGCGCCGGCGCTGCGGATACGCCTGTTCAACAACATCGGCCGGCTGGCCGAGGCGCAGGGCGAACTGCCGCAGGCGGAGCAGGCGCTGCTGCACAGCCTGCAACTCGACCCGCGCCAGAGCCTGATCGCGCCGCAATGGCTGAACCTGCGCCTGAAGCTGTGCGCCTGGCCGGTGGTGGGCTTCGTGCCCGGCCTGAGCGAGAGCGCGCTGCGCCACGCCACCTCGGCGCTGGCCATGCTGAGCCTGAGCGACGACCCGGCCCGCCAGCTGGCGGCGGCCCAGCGCGAAGTGCGCGCCACCCTGCCGCCGGCCCCGGCGCCATTGGCCGACGGCGAAGGCTACGGCCACCGCAAGCTGCGCATCGGCTACCTGTCCTGCGGCTTTGGCGCCCAGCCCATCGGCCGGCTGCTGGCGGAATTGTTCGAGCTGCACAATCGCGAGCAGATCGAAGTCTACGGCTTCTGCTGGAGCGCCGAGGACGGCTCGGCCCTGCGCCAGCGCCTGCTGCGCGGCATGGACTTGCACGTGCCGATCGCCGCGCTGAGCGACTTGCAGGCGGCGCAGGCGATCCGCGCCCACGAGATCGATATCCTGGTCGACCTGCACGGCCGGCTGCCGGGCGCGCGGCCGGGCATCCTGCTGCAGCGGCCGGCGCCGGTGCAGATCGCCTGGCTGGGCCAGCCCGGCAGCAGCGCCATGGCCGCCGTCGACTACGTGCTGGCCGACGCCATCACGCTGCCGCCGGAACTGGCGCCGCACTACACCGAACAGCCGCTGTACCTGCCGCACTGCTTCCAACCGCAGGACCGCCGGCGGCCGCTGCCCAAGCCGCAGCCCGGCCACGGCGGCCACGGCAGCCACAGTGGTCCCGGCAGCCGCGCCGCGCTCGGCCTGCCGGAGCCGGGCTTCGTCTACTGCTGCTTCGGCGCGGCCGAGCACATCACGCCGGAACGCTACGCCACCTGGATGCGCATCCTGCAACAGGTGCCGGACAGCGTGCTGTGGCTGCAAACGGCCAGCGAACCGGTGCGCGACAACCTGCGGGTGGCGGCCATGCAACGCGGCGTCGCCAGCGAGCGCCTGTGCTTTGCCGAGCCGGTCGCATCATCCCCGGACCAGCAGCTGGCGCGCTACCAGGCCGCCGACCTGTTCCTCGACACCGCGCCGTACGCGTCGGGCGCGATGGCCGGCGAAGTGCTGTGGGCCGGCCTGCCGCTGCTGACCAGCACCGGGCGCAGCAGCGCCAGCCGGGTCAGCGCCAGCCTGCTGCACGCGGCCGGGCTGCCGGAGCTGGTCACCGCCAGCGAGCAGAAATACGAAGCCAGGGCGGTACGCCTGGCCGAGCGGCCCAAGGAACTGGCGCGGCTGCGCAACCGCTTGCGCAAGCACCGCGACAGCGCGCCGCTGTTCGACACGCCGCAGCTGGTGTGCGACCTGGAAGCGCTGTACCTGCGGGTCGCCAAGGGCGTCTCCCCCGTCGTTCCCGCGCAGGCGGCGGTCCGCCGATGCGGAATCCATGCTGCGCCGGCCGGCACGCGACGTATGGATTCCCGCGTGCGCGGGAACGACGACGCGCTGGTCAGCATCCTGATCGCCGCCGACGACCCGCTGCCGCTGGAAACCACGCTGCGCAGCGCGCTGGCGCAAACCTGGGCCAATTGCGAAATCATCGTCAGCGACAGCAGCCCCGACGGCGCCTGCCGCGCGCTGCTCAAGCCCCTGCTGAAAGCCCACCGCCGCCTGCGCTACGCGCCCGCGCCCGGCCTGGCGCCGCTGGACAACCTGAATCACTGCCTGGCATTGGCGCTGGGCGCCTACGTGGCCGTGGCGCCGGCCGGCGACACGCTGGCGCCCAACAAGATCGCCGTGATGCTGCCGTATTTCCTCGATCATCCGCAGGTGAACCTGGTGGCCTGCTGGCGCCAGCCACGTGCGCCCGACGGCCAGGCGCTGCCGGTGGCGCCGCTGTTCGCGGCCGAGATCGTGGTCAGCGCCGGCTCGCTGGCCAACCTGCTGCTCAATGGCGACAGCGGCGCGGCCGCCGCCGTCTGCGCGCCGGGCGCCCTGCTGTTCAAGCGCGCCAGCATCGGCGCGGCGTTCGGCCACTATCATGAGCGCCCCTACCGTGACCGCGCCTACGTCGCCAGCACGCTGACCGCGCTGGCCGGCGGCGACTATGTCTACCTGCCGCAGCCGCTGTCCAGCTACCGCGCCGCGCCCGTCGTGCCGGCCACGCCGCTGGCCCAGCTGGAGGCCGGCATCGAGGCGCTGGAGCTGCTGTACCAGGCCCATGCCCACGGCCACCGCTTCGAGCCGGCCGGCCACTTCCAGCAGCTGCTGTCGGCCCGTCTTTCCGAATTGAACACACTCATTGCCAGTCACTACACACAACTGGCCGCGACCGCTGCCCACCGGGTCGATGTGCTGCAGCGCACCATGAGAATTGGCTATCAACTCCTGCTGGCGCCATAACTGTGGTAAATCGCCATCGCCCGGTCTGTGGCACCAAACGACCCCTGCTTTTCGTTTAAAATAGCCCGGGCGCAAGAGATAATATCGTCTGCGTCAATTCAAAATAATCGGGGATCGTATGAAAGCAGTCATACTGGCTGGTGGACTGGGCACACGGCTCAGCGAAGAGACCACGGTCAAGCCGAAACCGATGGTGGAAGTCGGCGGCAAGCCTATCCTGTGGCACATCCTGAAGAGCTATTCGGCTCACGGCATCAACGACTTCGTCATCTGCTGTGGCTACCGCGGCTACGTGATCAAGGAATTCTTCGCCAACTACTTCCTGCACACGTCGGACGTCACCTTCGACCTGCAAAAGAACAGCATGGAAGTGCACGAGCGCCACGCCGAACCCTGGAAGGTCACGCTGATCGACACCGGCGCCGACACCCTGACCGGCGGCCGCCTGAAGCGCGTGCGCCAGTACGTCGAGAACGACGAAGCCTTCTGCTTCACCTACGGCGACGGCGTGGCCGACATCGACATCGCCGCCTCGATCGCCTTCCACAAGCAGCACGGCAAGCTGGCCACCATGACGGCGGTGCAGCCGCCGGGCCGCTTCGGCGCGATCGACATCGACGGCCAGCGCATCGTCAGCTTCAAGGAAAAACCGCAGGGCGACGGCGCCTGGATCAACGGCGGCTACTTCGTGCTGTCGCCGAAAGTGATCGACTACATCGCCGACGACAGCACCACCTGGGAAAAAGAGCCGATGGAAAAACTGGCCAGGGAAGGCCAGATGGACGCCTTCCACCACCACGGTTTCTGGCAGCCGATGGACACGCTGCGCGACAAGGTCCTGTTGGAAGACCTGTGGGAAAGCGGCAAGGCCCCGTGGAAGCGATGGCCATGAATCCATCCTTCTGGCACGGCAAGCGTGTATTCCTGACCGGGCACACCGGTTTCAAGGGGAGCTGGCTGAGCCTGTGGTTGCAGCAACTGGGCGCGCACGTCACCGGCTACGCGCTCGAAGCACCAAGCAAACCCAGTCTGTTCGAGACGGCGCAAGTCGGCGCCGGCATGACCTCCATCATCGGCGACATCCGCGACGGCGCGGCCCTGCGCGAAGCGATGATGAAGGCGCGTCCGGAAATCGTCATCCACATGGCGGCGCAGGCGCTGGTGCGCTATTCGTACGCCAATCCGGTGGAGACCTACGCCACCAACGTCATGGGGCTGGTGAATTTCTTCGAAGCGGTGCGCAACACGCCCGGCGTCAAGGCCGTGGTCAACGTCACCAGCGACAAGTGCTACGAGAACAAGGAATGGGCCTGGGGCTATCGCGAGAACGAAGCCTTTGGCGGCTACGACCCTTACAGCAACAGCAAGGCCTGCGCCGAACTGGTGACGGCCGGCTACCGCTCGTCCTTCTTCAATCCTGAAAAATACGCCGAGCATGGCGTCGGCCTGGGCTCCGGCCGCGCCGGCAATGTGATCGGCGGCGGCGACTGGGCCGAGGACCGCCTGATCCCCGACATGGTGCGCGCCATCGCCGCCGGCAAGCCGGTGCGCATCCGCAGCCCGCACGCGATCCGCCCGTGGCAGCACGTGCTGGAGCCGCTGTCGGGCTACCTGGCGCTGGCCGAACACCTGTACCTGCAAGGCGCGGATTTCGCCGAGGGCTTCAACTTCGGCCCGCACGACATCGACGCCCGTCCGGTCGAATGGATCATCTCGCGCCTGTGCGAAAGCTGGGGCCAGGGCGCCGGCTGGGAGCTGGACTCGGCGCCGCAGCCGCACGAGGCGCACTACCTGAAACTCGATTGTTCCAAGGCCCGCAGCCGCCTGCACTGGCAGCCGCGCTGGCACCTGGGCCATACGATCGACATGATCGTCGCATGGCACCAGGCCCACGCCAAAGGCGCCGACATGCGCGCGCTGACGCTGGCGCAAATCGACACATATCAAAACACCGCACATCTTTAAGCGACCATCTTTAGGGCAGCAATCATGAGTGAAGCACAAAGCAAAGAACAACTCCGCGCACAGATCATCAAGCTGGTGGGCGAATACGGCGCGCTGGCCAGCGTGCCTAAGGCCTTCGAACCCGGCGTGACGGTGATCCCGCCGGCCGGCAAAGTGGTCGGCGCACCGGAAATGGAACTGATGGTCGAAGCCTCGCTCGACGCCTGGCTGACCACCGGCCGCTTCAACGACCAGTTCGAGGCCAAGCTGGCCAAGATGATCGGCGTGGACTTCCTGATCACCGTGAACTCCGGCTCCTCGGCCAACCTGGTCGCGTTCAACACGCTGACCTCGCCGAAGCTGGGCGCGCGCGCGATCCAGCAGGGCGATGAAGTGATCGGCGTGGCCGCCGGCTTCCCTACCACCGTCAATCCGATCATCCAGTTCGGCGCGATCCCTGTCTTCGTCGACGTCGAACTGGGCACCTACAACATCGACGTGACCCAGCTGGAAGCGGCGATCTCGCCCAAGACCAAGGCCATCATGCTGGCCCACACGCTGGGCAATCCGTACAACCTGGACGTCATCACCGCGATCTGCAAGAAGCACAATCTGTGGCTGATCGAAGACTGCTGCGACGCGCTGGGTTCCACCTACCACGGCAAGATGGTCGGCACCTTCGGCGACATCGGCACCATGTCGTTCTACCCCGCCCACCACATCACCATGGGCGAAGGCGGCGCGGTGTTCACCAACAACGCCGAACTGAAGATGATCGCCGAATCGTTCCGCGACTGGGGCCGCGACTGCTACTGCGCGCCGGGCAAGGACAACACCTGCGGCAAGCGTTTCTGCCAGTGCCTGGGCACGCTGCCGATGGGCTACGACCACAAGTACACCTACAGCCACCTGGGCTACAACCTGAAGATCACCGACATGCAGGCCGCCTGCGGCCTGGCGCAGATCGACCGCGCGCCGGGCTTCATCCAGGCCCGCAAGGACAACTTCGCCTACCTGACCGAGCGCCTGCAATCGTGCGCCGAGTTCCTGATCCTGCCGCAGGCGACCGAGCATTCCGACCCGTCGTGGTTCGGTTTCCCGATGACGCTGAAGCCTGAAGCGAACGTCTCGCGCGTCGACCTGCTGACCTACCTGGACCAGCACAAGATCGGCACCCGCCTGCTGTTCGCCGGTAACCTGACGCGCCAGCCGTATATGGTGGGCCGCAACTACCGCGTCTCCGGCGAGTTGACCAACACCGACCGCGTGATGAACGACACCTTCTGGATCGGCGTGTTCCCCGGCCTGACCCGTGAAATGCTGGACTTCACGATCGACAAACTCGAAGCCTTCTTTGGTGTGAACTTCTAATGCAAGACAATAAAGTCAAGGTCGCCGAACTGGTGGCCGAAGCCCTGGAAAACCTGGGCATCCAGCACGCCTTCGGCATCATCGGCGCCGGCAACGTGCACCTGTTCGAAGCCATCGCCCGCCGCGGCTACACCGAGATCGTCTGCGTCCACCACGAGCAGGCCGCCTGCATGGCGGTGCAGACCTACTACCGCACCAACGGCCGCATCGCCGCCGCGCTGCTGACCACCGGCGCCGGCTCCACCAACGGCGTCACAGGCGTGGTGTCGGCATGGGCCGATTCGATCCCGTGCATCATCATCGCCGGCAACGAGAACTCCAAGTTCACCTTCCCGGAAAACCCGCTGCGCATGTGGGGCGTGCAGGGCTACGATTCCTGCCAGATGGTGGAGCGCGTCAGCAAATACCAGATGCGCGTGACGAAGATGGAACGCGCCGTCTACGAACTGGAAAAAGGCGTGCACCTGGCGCTGGAAGGCCGTCCGGGTCCGACCTGGATCGAGATCCCGATGGACATCCAGTCCGGCCGCATCGATCCGGCCACGCTGGAGCACTACGTCGCGCCGCCGGCGCCCGACTACCTGACGCCGGCCGTGGCCGCGCAGGTGGACAGCGTGCTGGCCGCATTGGCCAAGGCCGAGCGTCCGGTGCTCTGGCTGGGCAACGGCATCCGCCTGGCCGGCGGCGAGCGTCTGCTCAAGCCGCTGCTGGAAAAACTCGGCTCGCCGGCGCTGGTGTCGTGGGCCGGCATCGACATGCTCGACTCCAGCCACCCGCTGGTGTTCGGCCGCGCCGGCGTCTACGGCCAGCGCGCCGCCAACTTCATCCTGCAGAACAGCGACTACGTGCTGGCCATCGGCACCCGCCTGGCGATCCCGCAGATCGGCTACGACATCAATGAACTGGCCCGCCTGGCGCGCATCGACGTGGTCGACATCGACGGCGACGAAGTGATCAAGCACGCCAAGCGCACGCAGGAAAACATCATCTGCGACGCCCGCGTCTTCATCGAGGCGCTGCAGGCGCGCCTGGACGCGGCGAGCGCGCCGGCCATCGCATCGAAGGCCGACTGGGTCGCCAAGTGCCGCGCCTACGAGGAGCAGTTCCCGTGGGTGGGCGCCGAGCACGCGGATCCGGAAGGCTACATCAACTCCTACCGCTTCATGGAGCGCCTGAACGGCTTCTTCAAGGACGACCAGGTGGTGGTGACCGACATGGGCACGGCGCTGCTGAGCGGCCACCAGGTGCTGCGCTTCAAGGAAGGCCAGCGCTTCATGACCTCCACCGGTTTGGGCGAGATGGGCTACGGCCTGCCGGCCGCGCTGGGCGTGTCGTTCGCCAACGACCGCGGCGAGGTGATGTGCCTGAACTGCGACGGCGGCATGATGATGAACCTGCAAGAGCTGCAAACCATGGTGCATCACAACCTGCCGATCAAGCTGTTCATCTTCAACAACGACGGCTACCTGATGATCAAGCACACGCAGAAGTCGCTGTTCAAGTCGGACTACGTCGGCACCGACCGCAAGTCCGGCGTGTCCTGCCCCGACTTCTCCAAGCTGGCCGCCGCCTTCGACATCCCCGCCTACCAGATCCGCGGCTGGGACGAGTGCGACGCCACGCTGGCCAAGGTGCAGGCCCACACCGGCCCGGTGATCTGCGAAGTGTTCATGCATCCGCAGCAGCTGTTCTCGCCGAAGCTGGGCGTGGTCTCGCGCGCCGACGGCACCTTGGTGTCGCCGCCGCTGGAGGACCTGTCGCCGCTGATCCCGCGCGATGTGCTGGATAAGGCCATGATAGGCGGCATGCACGAGAAGTCGAAAACGCTCTAGCATGGAACGCATCGCCATCCTCGGTGCCAGCAGCCAGATCGCCAAGGATCTGATCCAGTCGCTGGCGCGCGAGGGCTGCTCCGAGCTGCTGCTGTACGTGCGCGACGTCGCGGCGGCGCAGCGCTGGCAGCAGTCGCGCGGCCTGGATTTCGCCGTGCTGGACTATGCGGACTACGGCCGCGAGCCGCACGACGCCGTGCTCAATTTCGTCGGCGTCGGCGATCCGCAGCGCGCCGCGCAGATGGGCGGCGCCATCTTCGGCATCACCCAGCAGTACGACGACCTGGCGCTGGAGCAGCTCAAGCTGCATCCGCAGCGGCGCTATATTTTCCTGTCGAGCGGCGCCGCCTACGGCCCGACCTTCACCCAGCCGGCCGGCCCGGACACCCGCGCCAGCATCGCGCTGAACGCCGTCACGCCGCAGGACTACTACGCGATGGCCAAGCTGCATGCGGAATGCAAGCACCGCGCGCTGCCGGAACTGGCGATCACCGACCTGCGGGTGTTCAACTACTTCAGCCGCACCCAGGACCTGGGCGCGCGCTTCTTCATCACCGACATCCTGCGCGCCATCCGCGACGACACCGTGCTGCAAACCACGGACGGCCAGATGGTGCGCGACTACCTGCACCCGCAGGACTTCCACCAGCTGGTGCGGCGCGTGCTGGATGCGCCGCCGCAGAACCGCGCGTTCGACTGCTACAGCGCGGCGCCGGTGGAGAAGCAGGAGCTGCTGACCGCCATGCAGCAGCGCTTCGGCCTGCGCTACGAGGTCGCCGCAAGCACCCAAGCGCCGGCCGGCATCGTCAACGCCACCGGCGCCAAGCCCTTTTACTATTCGCTCAACCGGCAAGCCGCCGAATTGGGCTATCAACCCGCGTACTCCTCTATCGATGGCATCGCCGTGGAATCGGCGATAATCCTCGGCAGGGACGCAACACAACAAGACCATGGGTGAAACCAGATGACAAGCTCCGACAAACTCAAGATAGCCATCATCGGCTCCGGGAACATCGGCACCGACCTGATGATCAAGGTGATGCGCTCCAAGCATTTGGTGTGCACCCTGTTCGCCGGGCGTAATTTCAATTCCGCCGGCATGAAGCGCGCCAGCCAGCTGGGCGTGCCGATCTCGGACCGCGGCATCGAGGCCATCATCGCCGATCCGGCCATCTGCGACGTGGTGTTCGACGCCACCTCGGCCCAGGCCCACATCGCCCACTGGGCGGTGCTGGAAAAACTGGGCAAGACCGTGATCGACATGACGCCGGCCAAGCTGGGCGAGTTCTGCATCCCGGCGATCAACGCCCAGGAATGCCTGGACACCGGCACCGCCAACATCAACATGATCACCTGCGGCGGCCAGTCGTCGATCCCGATCGCCGCCGCCATCGGCATGGTGCACAAGGATATCGAGTACGTCGAGGTGGCGTCCAGCATCGCCTCGCGCAGCGCCGGCCCGGCCACGCGCGCCAACCTGGACGAATACATCGACACCACCGAGGAAGCGCTGCAGCGCTTCTCCGGCGCCAAACGCGCCAAGGCCATCCTGATCCTGAACCCGGCCAACCCGCCGATCGACATGCAGACCACGATCTACGCCAAGATCGCCAACCCGGACCTGGAGGCGATCCGCGCCTCGGTGGACGCGATGGTGGCCAAGCTGAAGACCTATGTGCCGGGCTACGGCCTGGTGGTGCCGCCGACCATCGAGGGTGGCCGCATCATCACCACCATCAAGGTGGTGGGCGCCGGCGACTACCTGCCGCAGTACGCGGGCAACCTGGACATCATCAACTGCGCCGCCATCGCCATGGCGGAAATGCTGGCCACGTCGAAACACGGCAAGCACGGTAAAAAACACCAAGAGGAGCGCAAGCATGGCTAAGAAAATCCTGATCAGCGATCCGACCCTGCGCGACGGCAACCACGCCGTGCGCCATCAACTGAGCCGCGAAAGCTTCATCGCCTACTGCCAGGCCGCCGAAGCGGCCGGCGTGCCGATCGTCGAAGTCGGCCACGGCAACGGCCTGGGCGCCTCCTCGCTGCTGGTCGGCGAATGCCGGCTGACGGACGAGGAGATCCTCACCATCTCGCGCCAGCACCTGAAGAAATCGCGGCTCGGCATCCACGTGATCCCCGGCTTCTGCACCATCAAGAAGGACCTGGTGCGCGCGGTGGAGCTGGGCGTGGACGTGTTCCGCATCGCCGCCCACTGCACCGAGGCCGACATCACCGACCGCCACATCGCCTACGCCCGCAAGGAAGGCAAGGAAGCCTGGGGCGTGCTGATGATGAGCCACATGGCCAGCCCCTCGGTGCTGCTGGAGGAGGCCAAGAAGATGGAATCCTACGGCGCCGAAGCGATCGTCATCATGGATTCGGCCGGCGCCTACTTCCCGGACGACGTCAAGGAACGCATCTCGACGCTGGTCAACGGCCTGAATATCCCGGTCGGCTTCCACGGCCATAACAACCTGGGCATGGCGGTGATCAACTCGGTCACGGCGGTCAACGAGGGCGCCACCATCATCGACGGCACCATCCGCGGCTTCGGCGCCGGCGCCGGCAACACCCAGCTCGAAGTGCTGGTGGCGGTGTTCGACCGCCTCGGCTTCGAGACCGGCATCGACCTGTACAAGATCCTCGACGCGGCCGACATCGCCGAGAAGGAATTCAATCCGGTGGCGCCGTCGATTTCGCCGCTGTCCATCGTCTCCGGCCTGGCCGGCGTGTTTTCCGGCTTCGCCAAGCCGGTGGCGCGGGCGGCGGAGGATTACAAGGTCGACCCGCGCGACATCTTCTTCGGCCTTGGCAAGCGCAACGCGGTGGCCGGGCAGGAAAGCCTGATCATCGAAGTCGCGCGCGATTTGGCAGCCCAAAGCGCCGCCCAGAAAGGATAATCATGACCGATCAACGCAACGCCGAAATGCGCCAGGACTGCCTGGCCGCCTGCGCCGACCAGCCCGACGTGCGCGCCGCGCTGGCGCGCCAGCACATCGCCGTCACCGGCGGCACCGGCTTCCTCGGCAGCTGGATCGCCGAGATGGTGGCCGCGCTGAACGACCAGTACCAGCTGGGCATCACGCTCGACCTGTTCGCCCGCAACGTCAGCGAATGGCCGGCGCAATACCCGCACCTGGCCAAGCGGCTGGACATCCGCCTGCGCTCGCAGGACGTGCGCTCGCCGTTCGAATTCGCCAAGAACACCAGCTACGTGGTGCACGCGGCCGGCATCCCGAACAACCGCGTGCACGCCTCCGATCCGCTGCGGGTGCACCAGACCACCGTGGCCGGCATCGGCAACGCGCTGGACGCCGCCTCGCAGCTGGACGGCCTGCTGCGCTTCGTCAACGTCAGCTCCTGCCTGGTGGCCGGCACGCCGCAGCGTCCCGGCCCGCTGGGCGAGAACGATTACTACCCGATCCCGTCCGGCCAGTTGCACAAGGTGTATGTGGACGCCAAGCGCTCGGCCGAGATGCTGGCCTCGATCTACCGCAGCCAGTACCGGCTGCCGGTATCGACCGTGCGGCCGTTCACCTTGACCGGCGCCTATCAGCAGCTGGACCGCCCGTGGGCCATCAACAACTTCCTGCGCGACGTGCTGACCGGCAGCGAGATCCGTATCCACGGCGACGGCAGCGCGCGCCGCAGCTACCTGTACGGCAGCGACGCCGCCTGGTGGACGCTGGCCGCGCTGGTCAAGGGCGTGGACGGCGAGATCTACAACCTGGGCAGCGCCGAGGCGGTGACCCACCTGGAGCTGGTGCGCCTGATCGGCGAGCGCGTGACGCCGGCGCCGCGCGTGGCGCTGAACACCGCGCCCGGCAAGCAGCCGGCGCAGGACGACCTGTATCCCGACGTGACCGCCACGCAGAAACGCCTGGGCGTGCGCCAGACCTGCGGCCTGGAACAGACCATCACCAAGACCTACCGCTGGTTCGCCACGCCGCGCGCTTAACTTTCTGGACAGACCTATGGAACCAACCGGCTTCGTTTTATCGATATGCATTCCGACCTTCAACCGAGGCCCTTTTCTCAAGCAGACGCTGGAAAGCATCGTCGCCCAGCAGGCGTTCACCGACACTTACGACATCGAGGTGCTGATCTCCGATAACTGCTCGGACGACAGCACCCAGGCCGTGGGCCAGGCCTTCGCCGCCGCCTACCCGGACAAGATCAAGTACTCGCGCCACCCGGAGCCGGTGTTCCCGGACAAGAACTTCGAAGCGGCGCTGCGCATGGGCAGCGGCAACTACCTGAAGCTGCACAACGATAACCTGACCATCCTGGACGGCAGCCTGACCGAACTGGTCAAGGTGTACCGCGCGGTGGCGGCCGAGAAGCCGGTGGTGTTCTTCACCAACGGCAATATGTTCGCCGGCAATGCGATCGAGGTGCTGAACACCTTCGACGAGTTCGTCCAGCGGGTGTCCTACTTCGCCACCTGGATCGGCGGCTTCGGCATGTGGCGCGACGAGTTTTACGCGATGCCGGACTTCGGCCGCAATGTGCACCTGAAGCTGGTGCAGACCGACGTCATGTTCCGCCTGATGGGCCTGGGCAAGCGCGCCATCGTGCTGTACGGCCGCTACTTCGCCGGCGTCAACGCCGGCCGCAAGAGCGGCTACAACGTGGCGCAGGTGTTCGGCACCAACTACCTGACCCTGCTCAAGCCCTACCTGGCCAACGGCCAGCTGAGCAAGGAAGTCTACGAGGTGGAGAAGAAGGCGCTGCTGATCAACCACATCATCCCCTACTACTTCGGCGACAACGACGATTTCTCGCGCACCGGCTTCTTCGAGCACATGCAGGACTACCTGCACGACGACTACTTCTACAAGGCGGTGGAGAACCTGATCACCGACGTGCCGAAGCAGGCCGCGGCGGTGGCGCCGCCGCCGGCGCCGGAAAAATCGTTCGAGGAGCAGAAGGCCGACTACTGGCGCGCGCTGAATCCGCACAACCACACGATGCTGACCATGTCGGCCGGGCCGTTCGACTTCAGCAAGGTGACGGTGGGACGCCGCTCGTATGGCGAGCTCAACATCATGGCCTACGGCCGCGACGCCGAGCGGCTGAGCATAGGCAGCTTTGTGTCGATCGCCAGCGAGGTCAAGTTCATGCTGGGCGGGAACCACCCGTACGACGGCTTCTCGACCTTCCCGTTCAAGGTCAAGTATTTCGGCGACATGCTGGAATCGTCGACCAAGGGGCCGATCGTGGTGGAGGATGACGTGTGGATCGGCTACCAGACGCTGATCATGTCGGGCGTGACGATAGGCCAGGGCGCGATCGTCGCGGCCGGCAGCGTGGTGACCAAGAGCGTGGCGCCGTACACCATCGTCGGCGGCAACCCGGCGCGCTACATCAAGCACCGTTTCGAACCGGCGGTGGTGGAGAAGATGTTGAAGTTCGACTTTTCCAAAGTCAGCGACGAAGCCATCCTGGCCAACCGCGAGGCGCTGTATGAAGGCCTGACGGCCGACAACGTCGACGCCGTCCTGGCGCGGCTGCAATAACCAGCGTCATTCCCGCGCAGGCGGGAATCCATGCTGAGCATGCCAGGACGCTCAGCATGGGCTCCCGCCTGCGCGGGAGCGACGGCGTGACCTTAGTTGAAGCTCAGGTGCTTGGACTTGTACAGGTACTCGAACTCGTCCATGTGCTTGTTGCGGCCCATGTTCCACAGCGCCGGCGCGCGCGAGATCAGCTCGAACTTGTCGAAGTCGAAGGCGAAGTCGTCCGACTTCACCGGCGGGATCGCCGTGTGGTTGATGTGGTAGATGAACTTGCGCGACAGGCGGCTGAACTGCTTGACGTAGTTGGCCACGTTGTTGAGCGACATCTCCGCCAGGCTGTACGAGTTGAACGCCATGTCCACCGTGTTGTCCTTCAATTCCGCCAGCGCGAAGTTCGGCAGCACCACCGCGTCGTACTGGGTCAGGTCGGCCGTGGCCAGGTCGATCTCGCCGAACAGCGCGATCTTCTTGCCGGGACAGCCGGCCAGCAGGTAGTAGGCGCTCAGCGCCATGTTTTCCGGCAGGTCGACGTCGATGTAGGTCAGGTCCGGATTGTCGCGCATCAGGAAGTGGCCCAGGCCGCCGAAGCCGCCGCCCAGCTCCAGCACCGTCTTGTGCTGCTTGCCGCGGATCAGGCGGCCGATGATGGTGGCGTAGTAGTGCTGGTAGTCGACGCCGGCGCGGTAGAACTTGCCGTCGATGTAGAAGCCGTAGGGATTGCCCACCAGCGGCGTCTCCAGCGACTCCAGCGGCAGCACCTTGCCCATCGAGTCCAGCCAGATCTGCATGCGGTGCATGACGTCGGCCAGGTACTTGCCCTTGGCGTCTTCGCTGATGTTGCCGGAGAAGTAGGTGCTCTGCATGTCGACCGGCATGCCGTGGATGCCGACGGTGCTCTGGTCGCGGAAGAAGTTGGCGTAGATGTGGCACAGCTTGTCGATGTCGCGGTTGGCCATGGTCTGCATCAGCTCGCCCATATAACCCTGGTAGATCGGCAGCCACATGTGGCTGACCTGGTACTCTTCCGCCGCATCCTTCTGCACCGCCTTGGCCTTGTTATACGAATTCATCACGCGTTCGACGATGGCCCGGTCCGCTACGGCCGGTCGCTCGATAAATCCATTTTCTACGGTTAAAAACATGGCAGATCCTTCTGTGAGGTTATAGTCGCACTGCGTTTAAAAATCGGTCAAAAATACGCCAGGTCCAGCACCACGCCGGCGCCGGCCAGCAGCGCCTGGCGCGCCAGCCGTGTCTCCATATTCGGCGCCGCGTGCTTGCGGTACAGCTGCAGCATGACCTCGACGATCTTGTCGTCCTGCGAATTACCGCGCCGCATGTTCTCCGGCGCCGTGGCCTGGCTCTTGTGGATCACCACGCCGTCCGTGGCCAGGTGCGCCAGCTGGCGGCCGTGCATCGCGGCCAGCAGGAAGTCCCAGTCTTCGTACAGGATCAGGTCGGTTTCATTGCGCACGCCGTCCAGCACGTCGCGGCGGTAGGCCACGCAGCTGTTGGGGATGCGGTTGCGCACGTAGACGCTGTCGAAGCTGACGTCGGCGATCGACAGCGCCTGGGTCGACAGCGCGGTCGGCGGGTAGACGGTGCGGTCTTCGTTCTGCACCTGGAAGTCGCAGAACAGCAGCGCCGGCTTGTCGCGCAGCAGGCGCGCCTTCAGCGCCGCCAGGTGGCCGGGGCGGAAGGTGTCGTCGTCGTCGAGGAACAGGATGTATTCGCCCTCGGCGATCGCCAGCCCGAGGTTGCGGCTGGCGGCCGGGCCGCCCTTGCCGCTGCGGCGTATCACGAAGTCGAAGCGGGTGTCGAGCTGGGCCAGCTGCTGGTAGGGCGGCAGGTAGCCCGCCGTGTCCGACACGATGATGACGTTGAAGTCCTGGCAGGTCTGCGCAATCAGCGACTCCAGCGTACGGATCAGCAGCAGCGGACGGTCGTGGGTGGCGATGATGATGGTGAACACGTGTCAGGCTCCGGTGGCTATCAGGGTTCGCGTATCGATTCGTCCATGGCCCGGGTCAGCGGGTACAGCAGGTAGGACATCACCGTGCGGTGGCCCACCACCACCTCGGCCGAGACCGTCATGCCCGGCAGCAGCTGGGCGCCCTCGGTCATCTTCCTCAGCTTGCCGGTGTAGGGGATGCGGCTCAGGTAGTAGGCGTCGAGGCCGCCGCCGTTCTTGTCGGCCGCCTCGCGCTTGAAGGAATCCTGGCTGATGGTGCGCACTTTGCCCTCCAGCATGCCGTGCTGCTGGAACGAGAAGGCGTCCACCTTGATGTGGGCCAGCGCGCCCGGCTTGATGTAGCCGATGTCGAGCGAGTCGATCTGCACCTCGGCCTCCAGCTGCGCGCCCAGCGGCACCAGCGTGAACAGCGGCTCGGCCTCGCGCACGATGGAGCCCACCGACAGCTTGCCGATCTCCAGCACCACGCCGTCG
The DNA here is from genome assembly GCF_036688705.1 of Duganella sp. S19_KUP01_CR8. Classification (NCBI taxonomy): domain Bacteria; kingdom Pseudomonadati; phylum Pseudomonadota; class Betaproteobacteria; order Burkholderiales; family Oxalobacteraceae; genus Duganella; species Duganella sp. S19_KUP01_CR8. Next base: position 26,893 of record NZ_JAQQPR010000040.1, read on the forward strand.
GCCGGCGCCAGCATGTGGATCGCCTTGGCGCGCTTGTCGGCCTTGGACAGCTGCTCGGCGACGCCGTCGCGGTCGCGCGTGGCGCTCAGCAGGTCTTCCATCGCCTTCTGGCGCCAGCTCTTGTCGAAGGCGGCGCGCTCGGACTGGGCCGAGGCCAGCTCGCTGGCCATCTCGATCGACTTGTTGCGCTGCATGTCCATGTCGCGCTCGACTTCGAGGCGGCGGTCGCGCGCTTCCAGCAGGTGCATCTTGGCGCCGAACTGCTCGGCCATCAGCTGCTCCTGCATGGCTTCCACTTCGCGCAGCGACTTGACGCGCTGGGCCAGGATCGACTGGTCGTGCTTGTTGGTTTCCAGGCCGGCCTTGAGGCGCGCGATGTTCTGGTCCATCTTGTTCTTCTGCGCTTCGAAGTTGGCCTTGCGTTCGGTCGACAACTGCGCCTGCAGCAGGCTGTCGGCGCTCGAACCGCTGCCGGTGGTTGCGCCCGGCTGGCCCGCCAGCTCGGCGCGCAGGCCGGCGGCCTGGGTGTTCAGGCTGTCCAGGCGCGAGCGCAGCTGCTGCTCGTCGGCGGCGGTGAAGGTCGGATCCAAAGTGGCCAGCACCTGGCCTTTTTTCACCACCTGGCCGACCCGCACGTCGATGCTCTGGATGATCGAGGTGTCGAGCGGCTGCACCACGATGTTCGGCAGCGGATTGACCAGGCGGCCGTGGGCGACCACGATCTTCTCCACCGGCGACACGCTGGCCCAGACGATGAAGAACACGAAGGCGGCCAGCATCACGTGCAGCGTGATGCGCACGAACTTGGGCAGCGGGCCGCGCTCGATGGCGTCGGCGTCCGGCAGGAACGCGATTTCGGTTTCGTCCTTGCGGCGGCGCTTGAAGCTTAGAGGTGACTTGTTTGCTGGTTCCATAAGTGCTGGTAAGTGTCGCTGGTGGTGAGCAGTTCTTCGTGGCGGCCGGCGTCGACCAGCCGGCCCTGTTGCATGACCATGATCTTGTCGGCGTTGACCAGGGTCGACAGGCGGTGCGAGATCATCACCACCGTGCGGCCGACCGCGATGCGCGCCAGGTTGCTGATGAAGATGGCTTCCGATTCCGGATCCAGCGCCGACGCCGCCTCGTCCAGGATCAGGATGCGCGGCTTGGCCACCAGCGTGCGGGCGATCGACAGCCGCTGCTTCTGGCCGCCGGACAGGTTGGAGGCGTTCTCCTCCAGCACGGTGTCGTAGCCCATCGGCAGGCGCTCGATGAATTCGTCGGCGCCGGCGGCGGCCGCCGCTTCCACCAGTTCCTCGAACGTGGCGTCCGGCTTGGTGACCGACAGGTTCTCGCGCACCGTGCCGCGGAACAGGAAGTTCTCCTGCAGCACCACGCCGATCTGGCGCCGCAGGTGCGACAGCTCGATCTCGCGGGCGTCGATGCCGTCGAAGCGGACGATGCCTTCCTGCACCGGATACAGGCCCTGGATCAGCTTGGTCAAAGTGGTCTTGCCGGAGCCGGAACGGCCGACGATGCCGACCACGGTGCCCGGCTCGATGGTGAAGCGGGCCTTGTCCAGCGCCATCGCCTGCGCGCCCGGATAGCGGAAGGTGACGTCGTCGAAGCGGATCTCGCCCTGCAGCACGGGACGCAGGCCGTTGGCGCCGGCGCGGCCTTCCGGCGCGCGGTTCATCACCTCGCCCAGCATGCGCACCGACAGCGCGGTTTCCTGGTATTCGTTGACCAGGCCGACGATCGAGATCAACGGCTGGGTGACGCGGCCGGACAACATCTGGAAGGCGATCAGCGCGCCCACCGACAAGCCGCCGGTGAAGACGTCGGCGGCGCCGACCACGATCAGGGTGACCGGCAGCAGCTTGCCGAGGAAGTCGGTGACGGCGTTGCCGGCGATCGAGATCTGGCCGACGCGGAAGTGCATGGTGATCGCCTCGGCCGAGCGCTGGTCCCAGATGCGGCGCTGCGACGGCTCGATCGCCAGCGCCTTGACGGTGCGCATGCCGTGGATGGTTTCCACCAGCATGCCCTGGCGCTGGCCCTCGGCCGAGTACAGCGCGTTGAGGCGGCGCTGGAAGGTCGGCACCATGGCCACCACGATGCCGGCGATCATGCCGGCGAACAGCAGCACGATCATCGCCAGCTTGAACGAGTAGCTGAACAGGATGGGCACGAACACCAGCAGCGCGATCAGGTCGAGCGCGGTGAAGAACAGGCGGCCGGTCAGGAAGCTGCGGATTTTTTCCAGCTGCTGCATGTGGCGCGTGACCACGCCGGCGCTGGTGGTCTCGAAGAAGTCGATCGGCAGCGACAGCAGGTGGCCGAACACGCGGCGCGTCAGCCGCATGTCGATCTTGTTGGAGGCGGCCAGCGTCAGCGTCTGCCGCAGGAAGCCGAACACGGCGTCGAACACCAGCGCCGCGATGATGCCCACCGCCAGCACCTGCAGCGTGGTCACGCTCTGGTGGGTCAGCACCTTGTCGATCACCAGCTGGAAGAAGATCGGCGAGGCCAGCGCCAGCAGCTGCATGGCGATGGCGGCGATGAAGATGTCGCGGAACGCGGCTTTTTGTTTCAGGATCTCGGGGATGAACCAGCGCAGGCCGAACGGCTGGTTGGGATCGCTCAACTTGTGCTGGCGTTTGATGAACAGCACGTCGCCGCTCCAGCGCTTTTCAAAATCGCTGCGCGCCACCATCACCACGGCGGCGTTGGCGTTGGCCGGGTTGAGCACGGCCACATGGTCTTCGCCGCCGCTGGTGCCGCCTTCCTCGGCCGGCTTGACGCCGACCGCGATCACCATATTGCCGTCGTTCAGGCGCGCCATCAGCGGGAACACGCCGCCCTGCGCCATCAGGCGCGACCAGGTCAGCTTGTCGGCCTTGGCCTTGAGGCCGATGTCCGAGGCGATCCGCAACAGCGCGCCGGTGCCGGGTTCTTCCGCGCGCAAGGCATAGTCATCGATCAGGCGTTCTGGATTGATTTGCAGACCATGGTGCTGCGCGATGGCCGTCAGACACTGGATCGCGGTATGGGGAAATTTATCGTGCATAAGCCTGATCAATGGGAAAGAGCTGGGAAAAGCTTGCAGTAGCGCACTATCGTGCCAGCCTTCGGATTCTAACCCAGCGCAGTGCCGACTGGAGGTTTTTGTGTGGTAGAAACACAGCCCGATTTACCAGTCAGTTCGAGGGCTAAAAAAAAACGGCAAGGCCCGCAGGCCTTGCCGTTCTTGCTTCCCTTATGGAAGTGGCTTACTTGGCAGCCAGGAAGCCCTGGTGGTTGCCGTTTTGCAGCGCTTTGAGTCGCAGCGTTTCCTCGCTGGAGGCCGAGTTGGACGTCGCGGTCAGCTTGGTGTCGTAATTGCTGATCGCGTCGGCCATCGCCGCCACCGCCGTGTTGACGCTGTTCGGCACTTCCAGCTTGGCCGTGGTGGTGGTCGCTGCCGCCGCCGCGTCAAAGCTCGACATCGCCGAAGCCAGGCCGCTCACCGAGGTGGTCAGGCTGGTCGTCGCGGCACCGGTCTGGAACCAGACGTCCGCCGCCGCGTGGCTGGCGCCGTCGGCCGTCTCGTAGGTCGACGTGATACCGACGATGTTGCCGTTGTTCAGCGACGCATTCTCCTTGGCATCGAGGTTCAGCTTGGTGATGCCCAGGGCCTGCAGCGACTTCAGCTCGTCGGCCTGGCTGACGCCGTCCGCGTTGCCGTCGACCCAGACACGCAGGTCACCGTAGGCGCTGTCCTTGGCGTCGATGACGCCGTCGCCGTTGGAGTCGAGCTCGTTCAGGGCCGAGTAGCCGTTGGTCGCTTTCTGACCGTTGGCCAAGGTGGTGCCCGAACCGAACAACTCGCCGCCGTCGTTGATCACGCCGTCGTGGTTGCGATCCAGGGCCAGCAGACCGTCGCCACCGCCGACCCAGCCGGTGTTGACCTTGGTGCCGGTGGCGTTCAGATCGAAGTTCACGCCAGCCGACAGGCCCAGGGTGTTGATGCCGTCGTTATTCAGGTCCAGCACGATCGGCGTACCCAGCGGCGAAGGCAGTGCCGCGATCTGGTCGGTCGACAGGCCAGGTACCTGGGCGCTGGTGATCGCGCAGACCTGCTGGCTGGTCAGCGAGTGGATCTGGTCGGTCGTCAGCGCGCGGATCTGCGTGGTGCTCAGGGCGGCGATGGCGGCGGTCTTCAGGCCCACCAGGTCAGCGGTCTCCATGGCCACGATTTGATTCGTGGACAGCGCCTTGACCTGGTTGGAGGTCAGCACCGCAACCTGCTGGCTCGACAGCGCGACGATCTGGTCGGTCGTCAACGCCGCGATGTGGGCGGTCTGCAGCGTGCCGACCACCGCGGTGCGCAGCACGGTGATGTCTTCCGTGCCCAGGGCGGCGATGTCGTTGGTGCTCAACGAGTTCAGTTGAGCCGAGCTCAGCACCGCGACCTGGGTGGTGGTCAACGCCACGGTCTGGTCGGTGCTCAGCGCGGCCGCCAGGTTGGCGGTGCTCAGGGCAGCGATCTGGCCGGTGGTCAGCACCGAGATCTGGTCGGTCGTCAGTGCGGCGACCTGGGCCGAACGCAGCGTCGAGATGATCGCCGTTTTCAGCGCGCCGATGTCGGCCGTTTCGATCGCGGCGATGGCGCCGGTGGTCAGCGCGTTGACCTGCGCCGTGTTCAGTGCCGCCAGCTGGCCGGAGGACAGCGCCACCACTTGATCGGTGGTCAGGCCGGAAGCCAGGTTGGCGGTGGTCATCGCCAGGATCTGGCCGGTGCTCAGCGCGCCGATCTGGTCGGTCGTCAGCGCGTTGACCTGGTTGGTGGTCAGCGCGGCGACGGCGGCGGTTTTCAGCGAGCCGAGGTCGGCCGTTTCGATGGCGGCGATCTGGCCGCTGCTCATCGCGGCGACCTGGACGCTGGTCAGCGCGCCGATCTGCGCCGAACCCAGGGCCACCATCTGGTCGGTGGTCAGGGCCTTGGCCTGGGCGGTCGACAGGGCGGCCACGGCGGCGGTTTTCAGCGCGCCGATGTCACCGGTTTCGATCGAGGCGATGTCCAGCGTGCTCAGGGCGGACGCTTGAGCCGAGCTCAGGGTGCCGATCTGGAGCGAGCTCAACGCGACGACCTGGTCGGTGGTCAGGGCCTGGATGTTGGCGGTGGTGATCGCCGCGATCTGGCCGGTGGTCAGGTTGGACAGCTGGTCGGTGGTCAAGGCCGCCAGTTGCGCGGTCTTCAGCGAGGCGATGATCGCGGTCTTCAGTCCGACGATGTCGGCCGTTTCGATGGCGGCGATATCGTTGGTCGACAGCGCACCGAACTGGTTCGAGCTGAGCGCGCCGAACTGGGCCGAGCTCATCGCGACGATCTGGTCGGTGGTCAGGCCGGACGCCAGGTTGGCGGTGGTCATGGCGCCGAACTGCGCGGTGCTCAGCGCAACGATCTGGTCGGTGCTCAGCGCATTGACCTGGTTGGTGGTCAGGGCGCCGACGGCGGCGGTTTTCAGCGCGCCGATGTCAGCCGTTTCGATGGCGGCGATCTGGCCGCTGCTCATGCCGGCGACCTGGACGCTGGTCAGCGCGCCGATCTGCGCCGAACCCATGGCGACGATCTGGTCGGTGGTCAGGGCCTTGGCCTGGTTGGTCGACAGGGCGGCCACGGCGGCGGTTTTCAGCGCGCCGATGTCACCGGTTTCGATCGAGGCGATGTCCAGCGTGCTCAGGGCGGACGCTTGAGCCGAGCTCAGGGTGCCGATCTGGAGCGAGCTCAACGCGACGACCTGGTCGGTGGTCAGGGCCTGGATGTTGGCGGTGGTGATCGCCGCGATCTGGCCGGTGGTCAGGTTGGACAGCTGGTCGGTGGTCAAGGCCGCCAGTTGCGCGGTCTTCAGCGAGGCGATGATCGCGGTCTTCAGTCCGACGATGTCGGCCGTTTCGATGGCGGCGATATCGTTGGTCGACAGCGCACCGAACTGGTTCGAGCTGAGCGCGCCGAACTGGGCCGAGCTCATCGCGACGATCTGGTCGGTGGTCAGGCCGGACGCCAGGTTGGCGGTGGTCATCGCGCCGATCTGCGCGGTGCTCAGCGCAACGATCTGGTCGGTGCTCAACGCGTTGACCTGGTTGGTGGTCATGGCGGTGACGGCGGCGGTTTTCAACGCGCCGATGTCAGCCGTCTCGATGGCGGCGATCTGGCCGCTGCCCATGCCGGCGACCTGGGCGCTGGTCAGCGCGCCGATCTGCGCCGAACCCATGGCGACGATCTGGTCGGTGGTCAGGGCCTTGGCCTGGTTGGTCGACAGCGCGGCCACGGCGGCGGTTTTCAGCGCGCCGATGTCACCGGTTTCGATGGTGGCGATGTCCAGCGTGCTCAGCGCGGCTACCTGGGCCGAGCTCAGGGCGCCGATCTGCTGCGACGACAGGGCCACTACTTGATCCGTGGTCAGGGCCTGGATGTTGGCGGTGGTGATCGCGGCGATCTGGTTGGTGGTCAGGTTCGACAGCTGGTCGGTGGTCAAGGCCGCCAGTTGCGCGGTCTTCAGCGAGGCGATGATCGAAGTCTTCAGGCCGACGATGTCGGCCGTTTCGATGGCGGCGATATCGTTGGTCGACAGCGCACCGAACTGGTTCGAGCTGAGCGCGCCGAACTGGGCCGAGCTCATCGCGACGATCTGGTCGGTGGTCAGGCCGGACGCCAGGTTGGCGGTGGTCATCGCGCCGATCTGGGCGGTGCTCAGCGCAACGATCTGGTCGGTGCTCAGCGCATTGACCTGGTTGGTGGTCATGGCGCCGATGGCGGCGGTTTTCAGCGCGCCGATGTCGGCCGTTTCGATGGCGGCGATCTGGGCGCTGCCCATGCCGGCGACCTGGGCGCTGGTCAGCGCGCCGATCTGCGCCGAACCCATGGCGACGATCTGGTCGGTGGTCAGGGCCTTGGCCTGGTTGGTCGACAGGGCGCCGATGGCGGCGGTTTTCAGCGCGCCGATGTCGGCGGTTTCGATGGTGGCGATGTCGAGCGTGCTCATCGCGGCGACCTGGGCCGAGCTCAGGGTGCCGATCTGTTGCGACGACAGGGCCACCACTTGATCCGTGGTCAGGGCCTGGATGTTGGCGGTGGTGATCGCCGCGATCTGGTTGGTGGTCAGGTTCGACAGCTGGTCGGTGGTCAAGGCCGCCAGTTGCGCGGTCTTCAAGGTGGCGATGATCGAGGTCTTCAGGCCGATGATGTCGGCCGTTTCGATGGCGGCGATATCGTTGGTCGACAGCGCGCCGAACTGGTTCGAGCTGAGGGCGCCGAACTGGTTCGAGCTCATCGCGACGATCTGGTCGGTGGTCAGGCCGGACGCCAGGTTGGCGGTGGTCATCGCGCCGATCTGCGCGGTGTTCAGCTGCTGGATCTGATCGGTGCTCAGCGCATTGACCTGGTTGGTGGTCAGGGCGGCGATGGCGGCGGTTTTCAGCGCGCCGATGTCAGCCGTTTCGATGGCGGCGATCTGGCCGCTGCTCATGCCGGCGACCTGGGTGGCGGTCAGCGCGCCGATCTGCGCCGAACCCATGGCGACGATCTGGTCGGTGGTCAAGGCCTTGGCCTGGTTGGTCGACAGGGCGGCGACGGCGGCGGTTTTCAGCGCGCCGATGTCGGCGGTCTCGATCGAGGCGATGTCGAGCGTGCTCATCGCGGCGACCTGGGCCGAGCTCAAGGTGCCGATCTGTTGCGACGACAGGGCCACTACCTGATCCGTGGTCAGGGCCTGGATGTTGGCGGTGGTGATCGCGGCGATCTGGTTGGTGGTCAGGTTCGACAGCTGGTCGGTGGTCAGGGCCGCCAGTTGCGCGGTCTTCAACGAGGCGATGATCGAGGTCTTCAGGCCGATGATGTCGGCCGTCTCGATGGCGGCGATATCGTTGGTCGACAGCGCGCCGAACTGGTTCGAGCTGAGCGCGCCGAACTGGTTCGAGCTCATCGCGACGATCTGGTCGGTGGTCAGGCCGGACGCCAGGTTGGCGGTGGTCATCGCGCTGAATTGCGCGGTGTTCAGCTGCTGGATCTGGTCGGTGCTCAGCGCGTTGACCTGGTTGGTGGTCATGGCGGCGATGGCGGCGGTTTTCAGCGCGCCGATGTCAGCCGTTTCAATGGCCGCGATCTGGCCGCTGCTCATGCCGGCGACCTGGTTGGCGGTCAGCGCGCCGATCTGCGCCGAACCCATGGCGACGATCTGGTCGGTGGTCAGGGCCTTGGCCTGGTTGGTCGTCAGCGCGGCGACGGCGGCGGTTTTCAGCGCGCCGATGTCACCGGTTTCGATCGAGGCGATGTCCAGCGTGCTCAGCGCGGCGACCTGGGCCGAGCTCAGGGTGCCGATCTGCTGCGACGACAGGGCCACTACCTGATCCGTGGTCAGGGCCTGGATGTTGGCGGTGGTGATCGCGGCGATCTGGTTGGTGGTCAGGTTCGACAGCTGGTCGGTGGTCAAGGCCGCCAGTTGCGAGGTTTTCAGCGTGGCGATGATCGAAGTCTTCAGGCCGATGATGTCGGCCGTTTCGATGGCGGCGATATCGTTGGTCGACAGCGCGTTGAACTGGTTCGAGCTGAGGGCGCCGAACTGGTTCGAGCTCATCGCGACGATCTGGTCGGTGGTCAGGCCGGACGCCAGGTTGGCGGTGGTCATCGCGCCGATCTGCGCGGTGTTCAGCTGCTGGATCTGGTCGGTGCTCAGCGCATTGACCTGGTTGGTGGTCATGGCGCCGATGGCGGCGGTTTTCAGCGCGCCGATGTCAGCCGTTTCGATGGCGGCGATCTGGCCGCTGCCCATGCCGGCGACCTGGGCGCTGGTCAGCGCGCCGATCTGCGCCGAACCCATGGCGACGATCTGGTCGGTGGTCAGGGCCTTGGCCTGGTTGGTGGTCAATGCGGCAATCGCGGAGGTTTTCAGCGCGCCGATGTCAGCGGTTTCGATGGTGGCGATGTCGAGCGTGCTCATCGCGGCGACCTGGGCCGAGCTCAGGGTGCCGATCTGCTGCGACGACAGGGCCACTACTTGGTCGGTGGTCAGGGCCTGGATGTTGGCGGTGGTGATCGCGGCGATCTGGTTGGTGGTCAGGCTGGACAGCTGGTCGGTGGTCAGGGCCGCCAGTTGCGCGGTCTTCAACGAGGCGATGATCGAGGTCTTCAGGCCGACGATGTCGGCCGTTTCGATGGCGGCGATATCGTTGGTCGACAGCGCGCCGAACTGGTTCGAGCTGAGCGCGCCGAACTGGTTCGAGCTCATCGCGACGATCTGGTCGGTGGTCAGGCCGGAGGCCAGGTTGGCGGTGGTCATCGCGCTGAATTGCGCGGTGTTCAGCTGCTGGATCTGGTCGGTGCTCAGCGCATTGACCTGGTTGGTGGTCATGGCGGCGATGGCGGCGGTTTTCAGCGCGCCGATGTCACCGGTTTCGATGGCGGCGATCTGGGCGCTGCCCATGCCGGCGACCTGGGCGCTGGTCAGCGCGCCGATCTGCGCCGAACCCATGGCGACGATCTGGTCGGTGGTCAGGGCCTTGGCCTGGTTGGTGCTCAGTGCGGCGACGGCGGAGGTCTTCAGCGCGCCGATGTCGGCGGTTTCGATCGAGGCGATGTCCAGCGTGCTCAGCGCGGCGACCTGGGCCGAGCTCAGGGTGCCGACCTGCTGCGACGACAGGGCCACCACTTGATCGGTGGTCAGGGCCTGGATGTTGGCGGTGGTGATCGCGGCGATCTGGTTGGTGGTCAGGTTCGACAGCTGGTCGGTGGTCAAGGCCGCCAGTTGCGCGGTTTTCAGCGCGGCGATGATCGCGGTCTTCAGGCTGATGATGTCGGCCGTTTCAATGGCGGCGACATCGTTGGTCGACAGTGCGCCGAACTGGGCGGTGTTGAGCGCGCCGAACTGGCTCGAGCTCATCGCGACGATCTGGTCGGTGGTCAGGCCGGACGCCAGGTTGGCGGTGGTCATCGCGGCGAACTGCGCGGTGTTCAGCGCCTGGATCTGGTCGGTGCTCAGGGCGTTGACCTGGTTGGTGGTCATGGCGGCGACGGCGGCGGTTTTCAGCGCGCCGATGTCGTTGGTCTCGATGGCGGCGATCTGGCCGCTGCTCATGCCGGCGACCTGGTTGGCGGTCAGCGCGCCGATCTGGCCCGAGCTCAGCGCGACCACCTGGTCGGTGGTCAGGGCCTTGGCCTGGTTGGTGGTCAATGCGGCAATCGCCGAGGTTTTCAGCGCGCCGATGTCGGCGGTTTCAATCGCGGCCAGGTTCAGCGTGCTCAGCGCGGCGACCTGGGCCGAGCTCAGGGTGCCGATCTGCTGCGACGACAGGCCGACCACCTGGTCGGACGTCAGCGCCACGATGCTGGCGGTGGTCAGCGCGGCGATCTGGCTGGTGGTCAGGCTGGACAGTTGGTCGGTGGTCAGGGCCACCAGTTGCGCGGTCTTCAGCGCGGCGATGACGTTGGTCTTGATCGCGATCAGGTCGCCGGTTTCAATCGCGGCGATGGCGCTGGTGCCCAGCGCGCTGAACTGGCTGGTGCTCAGCAGCGACAGCTGGGTCGAGCTCATGGCGACGACCTGGTTGGTGGTCAGGCCGGACGCCAGGTCGACGGTGCTCAGCGCGGCTACTTGCGCGGTGGTCAGGTTGGTGATCTGGTCGGTGGTCAGCGAGGTGAACTGGGCGGTGCTCAGTGCGGCGATGGCGGCCGTTTTCAGGGCCATCAGGTCGGCCGATTCCAGCGCGACGATGGCGCCGGTGCTCAGGCTGGCCACCTGGGCGCTGCCCAGCGCGCCCGCCTGGGCGGCGGTCAGCGCGACGATCTGGTCGGTCGTCACGACCGCCAGCTGGGCGGTGCTCATGCCGGCGATGGTGGCGGTGCGCAGGGCGGCGAAGTCGCCGGTCTCCAGCGCGACGATCGATTCCGTCGCCAGCGCATTGAACTGCGCCGAGTTGAGCACGCCGACCTGGGTCGAACTCAGGGCGACGATCTGGTCGGTCGTCAGGCCGACCGTCAGTTGTTTGGTGGTGAGCGCGGAGATCTGGGTGGTGGTCAACGCCACCGTCTGGTCCGTGGTCAGGGCCCGGGTCTGAGCTGAATTGAGCGCAACAATATCGGAAGTCGCGAGAGCAGCAATTGTTTGGGTCGACAGAGCTGCAATCTGGTCGGTACTCATGCTTGTTACGAGGCTCATTTCCATTCTCCTTGGGGCACTGCACAGTTCTATACAGACGAATATCGGAGCCAGCAGGGACTTTCCCCCCAGGCTCCAACGTTAAATTGGGTAAGACTTACGAATTTATTACCGAATTGCTTGAGCTAAACGCCAGAAGAGCGCCGCACTTTAGTTCTTAACGTCAATATCCAGGCCAACTTTAGGATACCAGCACTAGGAATTTTCCTAGCGTTAACAATTTTATGGCAAGAGTACTGCACATAGTTTCAATTAATCAGGCCGTCAAACCGGGCGTCGGCAACCGCCCTGACCGTATAAAGCGACAAATTTACTGACTGCATTAAGCTTTTTTGTTTACTAGATGCAACGCAAAAATCGCGCCAACACTTGCATCCTGCTACGAAAACCGGGTCGTGGAGGGCAAAACGGCAGGGCCTGAGCCCTGCCGTTCATGACTGCCGGTCCGTGTTACTTGGACGGCGCGGCCAGCAAGCCATGGCCGCCTTGCGATTGCAGCGCTTTGAGGCGCAGCTCGCTGTCGGTGGCCGCCTGGCTCGGCGCGCCCAGCGATTTCTCGCTGTACTGCTGGATGGCGCCGGCCAGCTGCGCCACGTTGCCGTTGACACTGCCGCCCGGGACTTCCAGCTTGGCCGCCGCCGGCGCTGCCGCGTTGCTGCCGGCAAAGCTGGACAGCGCTTGCGCCAGGCCGCTGACGTTACCGCTCAGGTTGCTGGTCGGCGTGGTGGCGAACCACACGTCGGCCGCCGCGTGGGTGGCGCCGTCGGCCGTCTCGAAGGTCGACGTCAGACCCAGGATGTTGCCGTTGTTGAGCGTGCCGTCCTGCTTGACGTCCAGGTTCAGCTTGGTGATGCCCAGCGCTTGCAGCGATTTCAGCTCGTCGGCCTGGCTGACGCCGTCCGCGTTGCCGTCCACCCAGACCCGCAGGTCGGCGTAGGCGCTGTCCTTGGCGTCGATGGTGCCGTCGCCGTTGCTGTCCAGTTCCGCCATCGCCTGGTAGCCGGTGCTCGCTTTCTGGCCGTTGGCCAGCGTGGTGCCCGAACCGAACAACTCGCCGCCGTCGTTGATGACGCCGTCGTGGTTGCGGTCCAGGGCCAGCAGGCCGTCGCCGCCGGCGGTCCAGCCGGTGTTGACTTTATTGCCGTTGGCCAGCAGGTCGAACTGCACGCCCTGGCCCAGTGCGGTGGTCTGCACGCCGTTGCCGTTCAGGTCCAGCACGATCGGGGTGAGGTACGACAGTGCGTGGGTCTGGTCGGTGCTCATGGCGTGCACCTGGTCGCTGGTCAAGGCGTGCAACTGGGTCGAGGTCATCGCATGCACCTGGTTGGTGGTCAACGCGGCCACTTCCGCAGTGCGCAGGCTGACGATCTGGCGGGTGCTCAGCGCGGCGAAGGCGGCGGTGCTCAGTGCGGCGATGTCGGCGGTGTCGAGAGCCGACAGCGCGCTGGTCGACAGGCCGACCGCTTGCGCGGTGGTCAGCGCCGCGACCTGGGTCGAGGTCAGCGCCACGCCCTGGTCGGAGCTCAGCACGCCCAGCTGGACCGCGCTCAGCGCACCGATTTCCGCGGTGGTGAAGACGTTCAGGCTGCCCGTGGCCAGCGCGGCGACGTTCTTGGTCGACAGCGCGGCCACCTGCGTCACGCTCAGCGATACCGCCTGGCCGGTGGTCAGCGCGGCGATCTGCGTGGTGCTCAGGCCCACCGAGAAGGCCGAGGTGGCCAGCGCGGCGATCTGTCCGGTCGACAACACGCTGATCTGCGTGGTGCTCAGGCCGGCCAGCTGCGCGGTGCGCAGGGCGGCGACGTCGTTGGTCGACAGGCCGGCCAGGTCGGCGGTTTCAATCGCGCCGATGCTGGCGGTGGACAGTGCCGCCACTTGCGCGGTGCCCAGCGCGGCCACTTGGGCCGAGGTCAGCGCGACAACCTGGTTGGTGCTCAGGGCGGCGATGCCGGCGGTGTTCAGCGCGGCGATCGAGGCCGTGGCCAGCGAGTTGATCTGACCGGTGGTCAGCGCCGTCACCTGGGCGGTGCCCAGCACGGCGATGGCCGCCACCTTGATCGCCGACAGGTCGGCCGTTTCCAGCGCCGCGATGGCGTTGGTGGTCAGGGCCGCCACTTGCGCGGTGGTCAGCGCCGCCGCTTCATTGGTGGTCAGGGCGACGACCTGGTTGGTGGTCAGGGCCTTGACCTGGTTGGCGCTCAGCGCGGCGATGGCGTTGGTCGACAGTGCGGCGAAGTCGGCCGTTTCCAGCGCGGCGACACCGTTGGTGGTCAGGCCACCCACCTGGGCGACGCTCAGCACACTCGCTTGCGCGGTGGTCAGGGCGGCGATCTGGCCGGTGCTCAAGGCGGCCAGCGCGGCCGACGACAGCGCCGTGATCTGGCCGGTCGACAGCGCGGCCACCTGGTCGGTGGTCAGGCCGCCCAGCTGGGCGGTGCGCAGCGCGGCGATGTGGTTGGTCGACAGGCCGGCCAGGTCGGCGGTCTGGATCGCGCCCAGGCCGTTGCTCGACAGGGCCGCCACTTGCGCGGTGCCCAGGCTGGCGATCTGCGCCGAAGTCAGGGCGACGACCTGGTTGGTGCTCAGGACCGACACGCCGGCGGTGTTCAGCGCGGCGATGGCGCCGGTGGTCAGCGAAGTCACCTGGCCGGTGCTCAGCGCGACCACCTGGCCGGTGCTCAGCGCGGCGATGGCGGCGGTCTTGATGGCGACCAGGTCGGCCGTTTCCAGCGCGGCGATGGC
>NZ_JAQQPR010000041.1:0-39887 GCF_036688705.1 Duganella sp. S19_KUP01_CR8
TGGCTGCGCTTCGGCCGGGCGTGCCGGCGTGTTGCGGCCGGGCGCCAGCAGGCAATCGAACAGGTCGCAGGCGCGCGGCGGCTTGATCAGTTGGAAGGCGACGCCGGCCTCGCGCCGCTGGACGCCGTCGGCGGCGTTGCGCTCGGTACTGAGCAGCAACAGCCGGGTGGCGGCCAGCGCCGCTTCGGCGTGGATCGCGGCGGCCAGCGCCAGGCCGCTGGTGCGCGGCAACTCCATGTCCAGCAGCACCACATCGTAGGGACGGCCGGCGGCGGCCGCCTCGCGCAGTTGCGGCAGGGCGTCGGTGGCGGTGGCGGCGGCGCCGGCGATGCGCCAGCTGCGCAGCAGCGTTTCCAGCTCGTCCCGGCTGGTGGGATTCTCATCGACAATCAAAGCGCGGCATTCCTGGGTGGCGTGGAAGGAGGGATCGTCGACATCGATGCGACGTTTGTCAAAATTTACGGCAAACCAAAAGATCGACCCTTGAGTTAGCGCATGGTCGACTCCTATCGTGCCTCCCATCAGCTCCACCAGTTGTTTTGAGATCGCCAGGCCCAGGCCGGTGCCGCCGTGTTTGCGGGTGGTCGAGCCGTCCGCCTGCGAAAAGGAATCGAAGATGCGCGCCCGCGCCTCGCTGGAGACGCCGATGCCGGTGTCGTGCACTTCGAAGCGCAGGCCGACGGTTTGCGCATCCTCCTGCACCACGGCGACCTTGACGGTGATCTTGCCGCTCTCGGTGAACTTGATCGCGTTGCCCAGCAGATTGAAGATGACCTGGCGCAGCCGGTTGGGATCGCCGCAGATGGCGATCGGGATGTCGTAGGCGATCGCCAGCTCCAGCCGGATGCCCTTGGCCTGCGCCTGCGGCGAGAAGACGTTGTCTATGTCGTCGAGCAATTCGCGGAAATTGAAATCGATGTATTCGACGGTCAGCTTGCCGGCCTCGATCTTGGAGAAATCCAGGATGTCGTTGATGATGACCAGCAAGTGTTCGCCCGAGCGCTTGACCATGCTGGTGTAGTGGCGTTGCTGCTCGGACAGACGGGTGGCCAGCAGCAGCTCGGTCATGCCCAGCACGCCGTTCATCGGCGTGCGGATTTCGTGGCTCATGGTGGCGAGGAAGGCGCTCTTGGCCTGGCTGGCGGCCTCGGCGGCGTTCTTGGCTTTTTCCAGCTGTTCGGTGCGCACGCCGACCTGGCGTTCCAGCTGGTCGCGGTATTGCGCCAGCGCCGCGTCGCGCGCCTCGACCTGGGCCAGCATGTCGTTGAAGCTGTCGGTCAGCGCGCCCAGCTCGTCGCTGCGCTGGTGGACGATGCGCGGCGTCGGCTGGCCGCGGCTGACCTGCTGGGCGGCGGCGATCAGCTTGCCGACCGGCTCGGCAATGCTGCCCTTGAAGCGGGCCGCCGTCAGCAGCGCCATCATGAACGACAGCATGGCGGCCACGGCGGCGGCGGCCAGGTTCTTGAACAGGTCCAGCCACATGCGGGTTTGCGCGCATTCGATCATCACGGTGCCGATGAACTCGTCCTTGATGTGCAGCGGCCGGTACAGGCGCAAGGCCGGCGCCCACAGCGGACCGCTGTGGAAGGTGCGGACCTGTTCGCCGGCATCTTCGAGCGCCAAGCGTTCCGGCGCATCTTGTTCGGTCGGCAGGGCGGCGGACTTGTAGCGGGCCAGCAACTGCCCGGTGCTGTCGTACAGGATGGCCTGCTGGATCTGGTCTTCCACCGCCAGCGTGGTCAGCGTCTGCTGGGCGCGCCGGGTGTCGGCCGACAGCAGCGCCGCCACGCTGTTGTTGCCGATCACGCCGGCCAGCGAGGACAGCTGTCTGCGCTCGTCGTCGGTCCGGCTGAGGACGGACGTGGCGGCAAACGCGAAGAACACCAGCATCAGCGCGCTGCCGGTGGACAGCACTGAAATGATGGTCAGTTTCTGGCTCAGACCCGAACGTTCGAAATTGAACATTGCTGTAGGCGGTGGCAAACGGTGGGCGCCGAAATCGTCGGCGCGACAAGCTGATCGGTAAGTGCCAGTAGGAAAAATATAGTGTTCAGACCAAGGCGGCCTTGATCTGCATCTAATCCCCGCACGTTTGAGCATTCTCAAGGGCCGTGGGGAGGTGTGTCGCAAGCTGCAAGGATGGAACGCAAAAAAATCCTGTTCGTGGCGGAGGCGGTCACGCTGGCCCACGTCGGCCGGCCGCTGGCGCTGGCGCAAACGCTGGCGCCGCAGCATTACGACGTGCACTTCGCCTGCGCGCCCGGCTACGAGGCTTTTTTCAAGGGCAGCAGGCTGAGCAGCTGGCCGCTGAGCAGCATCTCCAGCGCGCGTTTCCTGGCGGCCTTGGCCGCAGGCAAGCCGGTGTACGACAGCGCCACCTTGCAGCAGTACGTGCAGGACGACCTGCGCCTGCTGCAGGCGGTGCGGCCGGATGTGGTGGTGGGCGACTTCCGGCTGTCGCTGTCGGTCAGCGCGCGGGTGGCGCAAGTGCCGTATATCGGCCTGATCAACGCCTACTGGAGTCCCTACGTGCCGCAGCGCTACACGGTGCCGGCGATCGCGCTGGCGCGGGCGTTGCCGATCGCGGTGGCGGACCGGCTGTTCCGCCTGGTGCAGCCGCTGGCGTTCGCCTTGCACAGCCGGCCGCTGAACCGGGTGCGGCGCAGCTACCGGCTGCCGTCGCTGGGCTATGACTTGCGCCGCGTGTATGCCGACGCCGATTACGTGCTGTATCCCGACATCCCAGAAATGTTCCCGGCGGTGGATTTGCCGCCACAGCATTCCTACCTGGGGCCGGTGACCTGGTCGCCGCCGACCGAGTTGCCCGGCTGGTGGGATGTTTTGCCGACGGATAAGCCACTGATCTACGTCACGTTGGGCAGCTCGGGGCAGGGCGCGCTGCTGCCGCAGATCCTGCAGGCGTTGGCGGCGTTGCCGGTGCGGGTGATCGCCGCCACCGCCGGCCAGGCCTATCCTGGCCGGGCCGACCCCGGCCCGCCGCCGGACAACGCCCATGTGGCCGCCTACCTGCCGGGCGAGGAGGCTGCGCGGCGGGCGCAGCTGGTGATCTGCAACGGCGGCAGCCCGACCAGCCAGCAGGCGCTGGCGGCCGGGGTGCCGGTGCTGGGCATAGCGGGCAACCTGGACCAGTATCTGAACATGCGCGCGGTGGCGGCGATGGGCGCCGGCGCCTTGCTGCGCTCGGACCGGCTGGACGAGGACACGCTGCGGCGCACCGTGGTGGACTTGCTGGAGCGCCCGGCCGCGCGCGCGGCGGCGGCCCAGCTGGCCTTGCTGTTTCAGCGCTACGACGTGGCGACGCGCTTCGACGCGGTGCTGCGGCGCGCGGCCGGCGGCGCCCCAACAGCTTGAGCTCGCTTGCCGTCAGGGCTTGCCGGCCGGCCCCACCAGCAACTCGCGCAGCGGCTTGCGCAGCGAGCGCGCCGACGCCGCCGGGCCGGCGCCGATGCGGCCCATGAACACCGCCGTCTCCCACGCCGTCTGGCCGACCAGCGCGGCGCCCTCGCGCGCCAGCGCCTCCGCCCGTTCCTGCATGCCGCGGGTGCCGGAGAACACCCGGCCTTCGCGCACGTAGCGGGAGAAGATCAGCGGCGTCAGCTCCGGCTGCAGTTGCAGGCCCTGCGCGGTGGCGGTCAGCCAGAAGCGCTGCATGGCGCGGCCGGCGTCCAGGTAGTCGTCGACCCGCTGGGCCCGGCGCGGCGCGGTCAGCACGAAGTGGGCGGCGCAGGCCAGGCCGGGTATCAGGTCCATTTGCAGGCGCGGCGCCAGCGTGCCGGCCAGCCAGGTGTTGAAGAATTCCACCCGCTGCCAGCGCTGCATGATCCAGCGCATCAGCTTGGCGGTGACGGCGTCCACGCCCAGCGCCTGGTCGGGGATGCGGTCCTCGCTGTAGCGGGCGTTCCATTCGATCACAGACTTGTGCACCTGCCAGGCTTCCGGCATCGTCAGCCGCAGCTTGGCGTTGCGGAACATCAGGCGCGCCGCCGCGCCGCGCTGACTGCCTTCCAGCCAGTGCACGCCGTAGCCGTCCGGCAGCGCGGCCACCAGCGCGGAGCGTTCGGCCGGCGTCAGCGGGCGCCGGCTCAGCGGGCGCCGCTGCACGCTGCGCGGCAGGATGGCGTCGGCCAGCGGATCGGGCTCCAGCTGCGGCGCCGGAACGAACTCGACGCTGAGGGTGGGGCGGCTCTCCGGCGCTTCGATGTGGCGCATGACGCGCATCTCGAGCTGGTAGGTGTTGGCGGCGATCGCCATGGTCTCGAGCAGCGCGCCGATCGAGATCTGGCTGGGATGGCCGTCGAGGTCGTAGACGCAGTGGTCGCGCGTATCGTGGCCGTGCACCACCAGGCGGCGGGCGTCGAGGATTTCAAAGCGCCACGGCTGGGTGTTGTCGCCGCTGGGGGCCCAGCGCGCCAGCTCCAGGATCTGCTCCAGCGTGGCATCGAGGTGTTGTTCCATCTTGCTCATGATTGCTCTCCGCGCCGGCGTTTCACCAGCATCATGGTCAGCCGCTGGAGCGGGTGGCGGTGGCCGCCCGGACGCCAGGTGCGGACCAGCTTGTTACGATAGGCATCGAAATGATAACCGCGCGGGGCGGCCTCGACCGGCCCCCGGTTCAGCAGGATCTTCAGCGCCTCGGTGGCGGCGGCGCCCGCGCACAGCTCGCAGCCCATGATGGTCGACGGCCCGCGCTGCTCCTTCAGGTTGATGCTGGACGGATCGACCAGGTAGCGCGCGTGCAGCCCGGCCGGCGCCAGCCCGACCAGGAAGCGCAGCGCCTTCTCCTCGTCCGGCAGCGAGCCCCAGCCGAAGTATTCCTCGAACGTCATCTGCCCCGGCAGGAAGTTCAGCACCGCCGTGCCCATGCCCAGCGGCGCCGCCGTGATGGCCGGGATGGCCAGCCGCGCGCAGGCGGCAAAGGTGGCCTGGCGCGCGCCGAAGGCGAAGAAATCCAGGCCGTCCACGTACAAGTCCACGCCTTCGAAGAACTGCGCCAGGTTGCCGCTGTTGACGCCGCCGGGAAAGCGGACGATCTGCACCTCGGGGTTGATGTCGCGCGCCATCCCGGCCAGCACCTCGACCTTGGGCAGGCCCAGCGTGGACATGGTGGCGCCCACCTGCCGGTTGAAGTTGGCGATGTCGAAGGTGTCGAAGTCGGCGATGTGGAAGGCGCCCACGCCCAGCCGCGCCAAGGTCAGCAGGTGCACGCCGCCGACGCCGCCCATGCCGGCGATGGCGATGCGCTTGCCGCGCAACACCGACTGCTCCGCTTGCGTGACCCAGCCGATATTGCGGGCAAACGCCTGTTGGTATGAAAAAGTATGCGACATGTGTCTCCCTGAAATGGCCGACAAGGCGGCTCAGCGGAGTTAGACACACGGACCGGGCAGAAAGTTCCCGTAAAAAAGAAAAACCCGGGGTCAGGTCCCCCATTTGAGCATGAGCCCGGCTATATAAGCCGGGCTCATGCTCAAATGGGGACCTGACCCCGGGTT
This sequence comes from Duganella sp. S19_KUP01_CR8, assembly GCF_036688705.1. Taxonomy (NCBI): domain Bacteria; kingdom Pseudomonadati; phylum Pseudomonadota; class Betaproteobacteria; order Burkholderiales; family Oxalobacteraceae; genus Duganella; species Duganella sp. S19_KUP01_CR8. The sequence continues at coordinate 5,514 of NZ_JAQQPR010000041.1, forward strand.
GGTTTTGCTAGCAGCAACCGCCGCGCTTGCCCGCGCCGCCGTAGCGGGCTTCCTGACGTTCGCGGAAGAATTCCTCGTACGTCATCATCGGCTCGTTGGGATGGGTGGCTTCCCGGTGCGAGACGTAGGTGTCGTATTCCGGCAGGCCCATCATCAGACGCATGCTTTGTCCGAGATAGCGGCCGGCCTTGGCGATTTCGCCCAGCATCACTGCACCTGTGGCGACAGGACCATCGGGCTTTCCTTGGCGGTAGGCTGGGCCGAGGCGCGCGCCGCCAGCACCGTGCGGATGCCGAACGCCAGCACGCTGAGCACGACGATCATGAAGAAGCCGGCCAGCGACGCATCCAGGTAGTCGTTGAAGATCACCTGCTGCATCTGCGCCACCGACTTGGCCGGCGCCAGCAGCTTGCCTTCGTCGAAGGCGGCCTGGTACTTGGCGGCGTGCGCCAGGAAGCCGATCTTCGGATTGGCGTCGAAGATCTTCTGGAAGCCCGCCGTCAGCGTGCACAGCAGCAGCCACACGGTCGGCAGCACGGTGACCCAGGCGAACTTGGCGCGCTTCATCTTGAACAGCACGCAGGTGCCGAGGATCAGCGCGATCGCCGCCAGCATCTGGTTGGCGATGCCGAACAGCGGCCACAGAGTATTGATGCCGCCCAGCGGATCGACCACGCCCTGGTACAGGAAGTAGCCCCAGGCCGCCACGCACAGGCCGGTCGCGGTCAGGTTGGCGAACACGTTCTCGGTCTGCTTCATGGCCGGCACGAAGGCGCCCAGCAAGTCCTGCAGCATGAAGCGGCCGGCGCGGGTGCCGGCGTCGACCGCCGTGAGGATGAACAGCGCCTCGAACAGGATGGCGAAGTGGTACCAGAAGGCCATCATGACCTTGCCGCCGATCACGCCCGACAGGATCTGCGCCATGCCCACCGCCAAGGTCGGGGCGCCGCCGGCGCGCGAGATGATGGAGTGCTCGCCGACATCCTTGGCGGTCTGGGTCAGCATTTCCGGCGTGATGTAGAAGCCCATCTGCGAGACCGCGTGTGCGGCGGACTCGGCGGTGGTGCCCAGCAGCGCGGCCGGGCTGTTCATGGCGAAGTAGACGCCCGGTTCGATGGTCGAGGCGGCCACCAGCGCCATGATGGCGACGAACGATTCCATCAGCATCGCGCCGTAGCCGATGAAGCGGGCGTGGGTTTCATTCTCGATCATCTTGGGCGTGGTGCCGGAGGCGATCAGCGCGTGGAAGCCGGACACGGCGCCGCAGGCGATGGTGATGAACAGGAACGGGAACAGCGAGCCGGCCCAGACCGGACCGGTGCCGTCGATGAACTTGGTCATGGCCGGCATTTTCAGGTAGGGCGCGACCACCACGATGCCCAGCGCCAGGCCGACGATGGTGCCGATCTTGAGGAAGGTCGACAGGTAGTCGCGCGGCGCCAGCAGCAGCCACACCGGCAGCACCGAAGCGACGAAGCCGTAGCCGATCAGCATCCAGGTCAGCTCGGTGCCGGTGAAGGTGAACATCGGCGCCAGCGCCGGATTCTCCTGCACCAACTGGCCGCCGAAGATGGCCGCCATCAGCAGCACGAAGCCGATGATCGACACTTCGCCGATGCGGCCGACGCGGATGTAGCGCGAGTAGACGCCCATGAACAGCGCGATCGGGATGGTGGCCATCACGGTGAAGCTGCCCCACGGCGAACCGGTCAGCGCCTTCACCACGATCAGCGCCAGCACCGCCAGGATGATGACCATGATCATGAAGGTGCCCAGCAGCGCGATCATGCCGGGGATCTGGCCCAGCTCCGATTTGATCAGGTCGCCCAGCGAGCGGCCGTCGCGGCGCATGGAAATGAACAGCACGATGAAGTCCTGCACGGCGCCGGCAAACACCACGCCGGCCAGGATCCACAGCATGCCCGGCAGATAACCCATCTGCGCGGCCAGCACCGGGCCGACCAGCGGGCCGGCGCCGGCGATGGCGGCGAAGTGGTGGCCGAACAGCACGTACTTATTGGTCGGCACGTGGTCGAGGCCGTCGTTCAGCTTGTTGGCCGGGGTCATGCGGCGGGCGTCCAGGCCCAGCACCTTGTCGGCGATGAACAGGCTGTAGAAGCGGTAGGCGATCAGGTAGACGCAGACGGCGGCGATGACGATCCAGATGGCGCTGATGGCTTCGCCGCGCTTGAGCGCGATGACGCCCAGCGCCGCGGCGCCGCACAAGGCGAGCGCAGCCCAGCCCAGCCGGCTGGCCAGCGTGGGTGGCGCGGTGTGGTGTAGTGTTTTCATGCTTCCTCCAAGGTTTTGGGCGCTGCTCTAAGACCCCACTGCAGCTTATGTCCAGTATTCAGGAAGCTGATAACCGCCGCAAGCGCACCACTACGCACTATGGCTCGGTACAACTACGTAGTCGCCGCAGGCGGCGGGGAGCGTAGAATCGCGCTACAGAATAATTCGGGACACCGTCATGAAGTTGCGGCAAAAAGTCATCTTCCTGGCCATCACGCCGCTGATCCTGGCGCTGATCGCCATCGCGCTGGCGGTGCGGCACCAGTCGGTGCTGCTGGCCCAGCAGCAGCGCGAGACCATCCAGCAAGCCTACCTGAGCAGCAAGGAGGCCGAACTCAAGCACTACGTGGCGCTGGCCTCGCACGCCATCGCCCACCTGTACGAATCCGGCCGCGACGACCAGGCCACCCGCGACGAGGCCAAGCGCATCCTGTCCTCGCTCAGCTATGGCGACGACGGCTATTTCTTCGTCTACGATATGCAGGGCAACACGCTGATGCATCCGCGCCAGCCCGAGCTGGTGGGGCAGAACCTGTACGGCATGCGCGACGAGCAGGGCCAGCCGACCATCCAGAACCTGCTGGCGCGCGCGCGCGCGGGCGGCGGGCTGGAGCGCTACCGGTGGGTCAAGCCGTCCACCCACAAATCCGGCGCCAAGCTGGGCTACGTGATCCCGATGCCGAAATGGGGCTGGATGCTGGGCACTGGTATCTATCTGGACGACGTCGACCAGGCGCTGGCCAAGGTCGATGTCCAGCAATCGGGCAACATCCACAACACCATGCTGTGGATCGCCGCGATCGCCATCGCGGCCTCGGTGGCGGTGGCCAGCTCCGGGCTGGCGCTCAACATCAGCGAGCTGCGCGTGGCCGACGCCAAGCTCAAGGTGCTGGCCCAGCGCGTGGTCGAATCGCAGGAGGAGGAGCGGGCGCGGCTGTCGCGCGACCTGCACGACGGCATCAGCCAGTGGCTGGTGTCGATCAAGCTGCAGATCGAGGCCGGCATCATCCGGCTGACGTCCGGGCTGGCGTCCGGCAAGGCCGAGCAGCAGCAGGCGGCGCAGGCGGCCTTCGAGCACGCGGCCGACCAGCTCAACAACGTGATGGGCGAGGTGCGGCGCATCTCGCACAATCTGCGCCCGGCCATCCTGGACGACCTGGGCCTGGCGGCGGCGCTGCACCACCTGGGGCAGGAGTACACGCTCAGCAGCGGAACCCCGGTACACTTCGAGGCGGAGGGTTGCACCGACGACTTGCCCGATGTCGCCAACACCGTGCTGTTCCGCGTGGCGCAGGAAGCCTTGACCAATATCGAGCGGCACGCCGGCGCCAGCCGCATCGAGATCCGCCTGACCGGCGAGCACGGCGGCGTCACCTTGTTCATCCGCGACGACGGCGCCGGCTTCGACGCCGAGGGCATCGCCCTGCATCCCAAGCACGGCATCGGCTTGCGCAATATGATGGAGCGGATGGACGCCATCGGCGGCCGCTTTGAAATCGCCTCATCCAGCGACGGCACGGTGGTGACCGCCTTCGCTGGCAATAGTTAATACAGTTTATAAAGATTAAAACATGACAGCCACAATCAAAATCCTGCTGGTCGACGACCATCCCCTGGTGCGCGACGGCCTGCGCGCGCGGCTGGAGGCGATGCCGCAATTCGAGGTGGTGGCCGAGGCCGGTGGCGCGGCCGAGGCGCTGGAGCAGGCCGCCCAGTGCGAGGTCGACCTGGTGCTGATGGACATCAATATGCGCGGCACCAACGGCATCGAAGCCACGGCCCAGTTCAAGCAGGCGTTTCCGCGCATCGCGGTGCTGATCCTGTCGATGCACGACAAGCTGGAATACGTGTCGCAGGCGATCCAGGCCGGCGCGCGCGGCTATGTGCTCAAGGACGCGCCCGGCAAGGACATCGTGGTGGCGATCGAGACAGTCATGTCCGGCGGCATCTATTACAGCGCCGCGCTGGCGCGCCAGCTGGCGCAGCCGCACACCCAGGACAACCAGCTGACCTCGCGCGAGCACGAGGTGCTGCGCCACATCGCCAACGGCGAATCGAACAAGCAGATCGCCCGCGCGCTCGACCTCAGCGTGCGCACCGTGGAAACCCACCGCCTGAACATCAAGCGCAAGCTGGGCATCGAAGGGCAGGCCGAGCTGATCCGCTTTGCGGTCCAGCACGTACAGTAAATGTTGCGCCGTATGCAATCCTGTTGTAAATACAGAGTATCGCTTCTAATTCTATTAAGCAATTTTTAACAGTGCGTGTTTGTGCGGCAATATCTGCTATATTCCTGCACCGGTTGTGTAATTGCAATTGTATAAAAGTAAACGTTTCGCGCGCGATGATTGGTCTCATACTGGTCGTATTGAAAATAACAATACTGTCCGATGGTAATTGATTGCCTAATGTCAATGCTTGATCTAAGATTGCGCGCACAACCTTCAATGAGATATTGATGTCTGCGCCTGAAACTAGCATGTTTCCACTGGTGGAATTACAAGCGGTGTCCAACGCTCACAACGAGTGGGTGGCACTGACTTTTGAATTATCGGCAGACTCGGGCGACGCCTTCCAGGCGGCGCTGACGCTGCTCAAGACGCCAGACGTGTTCGCCGCGCTGGCGCCGCTCGATTGCATCCTGCCGGTGGCCCAACCGGCCTTGCTGGAACTGTCCCAACTGTCCGAACTGCCGCCCAACCGCGTGATCCTGCGCGTGCCGGCCGCCGCCTGCGCCGAGATTCCGGTGCAAAAGAAACTGTCCTCGTACGCCGACGCCGGCTACCGCATCATGGTCGAAGGCGTGGCCGGCATGGGCGCCACCCTGTGCGGCGCCAAGTCGCTGATGGTCGACGCCGCGCTGGCGATGCCGCCGGTGCTGGCGCTGGTGGCCCAGCCGGGCCCGCACCTGGCCACCGGCATGGGCAGCGAAGAGCGCATCGCCGAGTGCGCCAAGGCCGGCTTCAGCTGGTTCGCCGGCGACTTCGCCCTGCATCCGCCGCAAGACATGAACGCCGGCGACGGCACCTCGCGCAAGCGCCTGCTGGCGCTGCTGGGCCTGCTGGCGCGCGACGCCGACTCGCGCGAACTGGAAGTGCTGCTCAAGCAGGATCCGGCGCTGTCCTACCATTTGCTCAAACTGGTGAACTCGGCCGCGTTCGCGCTCAGTTCGCCGATCCACAGCTTCGGCCAGGCCATCAACGTGCTGGGCCGTCGCCAGTTGCAGCGCTGGTTGCAGCTGCTGCTGTACGCGCGCCAGCAGGACGACGGCATGTCCAATCCGCTGCTGCCGTTGGCGGCGGTGCGCGCCGCGCAGATGGAAGGGCTGAGCAAGGCGCTCGGCTGGGAGCGCGAGCAGCAGGACATGGCCTTCGTGGCCGGCGTGTTCTCGCTGCTGGATGTATTGCTGGGCATGCCGATGACGGAAATCGTCGCCGCGCTCAGCCTCGACCTGGACGTGGTGATGGCGCTGCTGGACCGCGCCGGCCCGCTGGGAGAACTGTTGGCCCTGGTGGAGCGCCACGACCGCGCCGGTCTGGACAAGGCCGGCATTGACCATGAGACCTACTGGCAAGCGCAATTGCAGGCTTACCACTGGGCGATCCAGGTGAGCAGGAATATATAAGCCATGGTCGCGCATCCCGTCTCCGATTTCCTGAGCAACAGCGCGGCCTTGTGCGACGCGGTGTTGCGCTTGCGCGGAGCGGCGCTGGCCGAGGAGCTGGGGCGCATCGTCCGCAGCGTGATGAGCAGTCCTCTGGGCGAATTCCTGCCGGCCGACACCCACGCCATGCTGCTCCGGCCGCCGGTGATCGAAGTGCTGGCCGCCAATGACGACGCGGTGCCCAGCCTGGTCCAGGACATCCTGTTCGACGACGAATATTTCGGCCGCTTCGTGGTGTCCGGCCGCGAGCACTACAGCTCGCTCGACCGCGAGCACCTGGCCAGCCTGGCCAACCTGGCCGGCAGCGTGTTGCAGGTGCATGCGCTGGCGCAGCGTTCCACCCACGCCTACGTGCAGGTGGAATCGCAATTGCAGCACCAGGCGCAGATCCTCGACCACATCCACGAGTCGGTGCTGACCATGGACATGAGCGGCTTCATCATCAGCTGGAACAAGGGCGCGGAGCGCCTGTTCGGCTACAGCTCGGTGGAAGCGGTGGGGCGCAACATCCTGTTCCTGTACGACGACGAAGACGAGAGTTTCGACGACACCTTCCTCGAGCAGGGCGGGCGCCTGATGGAAGTGCGGCGCAAGAAGAAATCGGGCGAAGTGTTCTGGGCCAGCCTGTCGCTGTCGCCGCTGCGCGACATCAACGACCGCGCCATCGGCCTGATCGCCTACCTGACCGACATCACCGAACGCAAGATGGCGGAAGAGCGCATCCACCACCTGGCCTACTACGACGCGCTGACCAACCTGCCGAACCGCTCGCTGCTGACCAAGCTGGTCGACCAGGCCCTGACCGTGGCCCAGCGCAGCAAGCTGCACGGCTGCGTGCTGTTCATCGACCTCAACCGCTTCAAGCTGATCAACGACACCCTGGGCCGCAAGATCGGTGACGAGCTGTTGTGCGAAGTGGCGCGCCGCTTCCGCGCCGTGCTGCGCGACCAGGACCTGGTGGCGCGGCTGGGCGGCGACGAATTCGCCGTCGGCCTGTTCGACATCGGCCAGCACTTCGAAGCGAGCATGGTGGCGCAAAAGCTGCTGGGCACCTTGAACACGCCGATCCTGATCGACGGCCACGACCTGCGCGTGGGCGGCAGCATCGGCATCAGCGTCTATCCGCAGGATGGTGGCGACGCCGAGACCTTGCTGCGGCTGGCCGACATCGCCATGTACCGCGCCAAGCAGGAGGGCGGGGCGGAAGGCGACCACGTCGCGTTCTACAGCCAGGACATGAACCAGGGCATGCAGGAGCGCATGCGGATCGAAACGGGCCTGCGCCACGCGCTGGGCCACGGCGAGCTGCTGCTGCACTACCAGCCCAAGTTCAGCATCGACAGCGGCAAGATCATTGGCGCTGAAGCGCTGGTGCGCTGGCGCCATCCGGTGCGCGGCCTGGTGCCGCCGATCGAGTTCATCCCGCTGGCCGAGGCTACCGGGCTGGTGGTGCAGGTCGGCGAATGGGTGCTGGAAGCGGCCTGCGCGCAGGCCAAGGTGTGGAAGGATGCCGGCTTGCCGCCGATACGGCTGGCGGTCAATGTGTCGGCGCGCGAGTTCACCTCGGCGTTGCCGGGGCGGGTGCAGGAGACGTTGACGCGCTACGGCCTGGAGCCGACGTGGCTGGAGCTGGAGATCACCGAGAGCACGCTGATGCACAACATCGACCGGGTGATTGGCATCATGGACCGGATCACGGCGCTGGGCGTGACCTTGTCGCTGGATGATTTCGGGACTGGGTATTCGAGTTTGTCGTACTTGAAACGCTTCCCGATCGATACTTTGAAGATTGACCGTTCCTTCACTATCGGCATACCGGGTGATGCTAATGATTGTGCGATTGCCAATACCATCATCAGTATCGCGCAGCAGCTCAAGCACAAGGTGATCGCTGAGGGTGTGGAGACGGTGGAGCAGTTGGCGTTTTTGAAGAATTCGGGGTGTGATGAGGTGCAGGGGTATCTGTTCTCGCGGCCGCTGGAGGCGGAAGCGTTCGAGCAGGCGCTGCGCGAGAATTGGACGCCGGGGCAGGCTAGTCGGGCTGCTTGAGGGCGGATCGGTGGTTTCGGCACCCAAGCGGGGGTGAAATCTGTATAATGCTGCACACTTAGGAAGCGTGGCCGAGTGGTTGAAGGCACTAGTCTTGAAAACTAGCGACGGGTTAAACTGTTCGTGAGTTCGAATCTCACCGCTTCCGCCAGAAAAATACAAAAACCGCCCACTGGGCGGTTTTTGCATTTTTGGACGGAAGCGGTGAGATTCGAAGGGCAGGCCTTGCAAGGCCGGCCCTCTCCGAATCGCCCAACTGCTGCCGCGCAGCGGCAGCCTCGCGCGCCGAGGGCGCGCGGTGCGTGCATACTCTAACTCTCACGGCGAGCAGACCGGCGGCTCGTCAAAAATTTCCCAATTTCAATCCCTTGATGCACCAAGTGTCCAATTCAGCCCGGATAGGCCTCCAAGGAGTAAAAAATGGAATTTACGTTTACGCTCAACTATCAACTGTCAGGCGAAGATGGAAATCAAGACGAACTGGTCGAGCGCTTGGGGGCGGCTGGATGTGACGATGCGTTGATTGGCATAGGTGCACCCGGACGTATGGCGCTTGAGTTTACGAGGGATGCCAGCTCTGCATTTGAAGCGCTGATCAGTGCACTGACCGATGTGAAGCAGGCCATCCCGTCTGCCAAACTGATCGAGGCGGGACCCGACCTGGTCGGACTTACCGACATTGCGGACGTGGTTGGTGTCACGCGTCAAAACATGCGAAAACTAGCGGTGAATAATTGCTCCACTTTCCCCGTACCCGTGCACGCGGGTAGTTTGTCCTTGTGGCATTTGGTTGATGTACTTCATTGGATGAGAAGAAAAGCCGCGTACAACATCGCTCCTGGCGCCCTTGAAGTTGCGGAGGCGGCGAAGCAAATTAATCTAGCCAAAGGCGCCAAGCAAATTGAGCCTGCGACTGCAGACCTGATGCAAGCATTGTTCGTCTAAGATTTCTCCGTATCCGCAAGCTCACCTTGAAGCGCCCGATGAAGTTGTGATATTTTCATGATTTTATTCGAGGAGCGGTCGATGAGCAGATATCGTTGGTGGCTGGCGTTAATCTTCGCCATGTACGGCGCCACCGCCTGGGCCGACGGCCAGACCTTCCGCATCCCCACCCGTCCCGGCGTCGAAACCAGCGTCTACTGGGAAGCGCAGGAGGGCGCCAAGGCCACCGTGTTCCTGTTCACCGGCGGTAACGGCGGCTACGGCAAGGTAGTCGACGGCAAACCCACCAGCCACAACTTCCTCGCCCGCAGCGTGGCGCTGTTCCTTGCCGACGGTTTCAACGTCGCCATCTTCGGCCTGCCCAGCGACACCCCCGCGCTCGACTACAGCGACCGCGTCAATCCCAAACATCTGGCCGACGTGCGCGCCGCGCTGGAGTTCGTGCGGAGCAAAAGCCCGGCGCCGGTGTGGCTGGTCGGCACCAGCCGCGGCACGGTGTCGGCCGCCTACGTCGCCATCGCCAGCGTGGACGATCCCGGCATCGCCGGCCTGGTGCTGACCTCCAGCGTGACCGCCTTCAAGAAGGAGGGCGCGGTGCCGACGCAAAACCTGGCCGCGCTGAAACTGCCGGTGCTGGTGGTGCACCACGCCAGCGACGCCTGCGTGATCTGCCGGCCCCACGAGGTGGACTGGATCATGAAGGGCCTGAAAAACGCCCCGCTCAAAAAACTGCTGATGATCACCGGCGGCGGCGAGCCCACGGGCGACCCCTGCGAGGCCTACCATCACCACGGTTACATTGGTCAGGAGCAAGAAGTGGTCGACCGGATGTCGTCCTGGATGCACAATCCTGCCAATTGATGATTTGACATCAAGACTGGCGCCCCCGATAATCGACGCTCCGCCATATGCCGAGACGAGCCCATGGGTACCGCGATAGACAATACCGAAGTGTTGAAAGACTGGTTCCTGCGCAGCGGCGTCCACACGCCGCTGCATACCTGCATCGGCCCCTTGCCCAGTTCCAAGGCCTCGATCGTGCGCTGGAGCAGCAACCAGCCGGACGCGATGATCCAGACCATCAGCTCCCATCCCAACGATTACCGCATCGCCATCATGCTGGAGCCGGTCGACGCCCGCATCTGGCTGCACGGCCAGCCGGTGTGGGGCGGGGTGATCGCGGCCGAGCGTTTCCGCATCTGTCCGCCCAGCGGGTCCAGCCAGTGGAGCCGCTTGAGCAGCTGCGACATCGTCAACCTGTTCGTGCCGGCCGCGCTGATTGACAACCTGAACGCGCAGCGCGAAACCCCGCTGAGCCTGGGCGCCCAGCAGTTCACCTCGGACCGTCACGTGATGGAACTGGTGCGCCGCATGCTCAACGGCGACGCCATGGCCGGCCCGCTGCAATCGCAGTATTGCGACGGCCTGATGGTGGCGCTGCTGAGCTATTTGCTGGAGCACTACAGCCGGCCCGCCACGGCGCCGCAATCGAGCACCCTGGGCGGCGGACGCCTGCGGCGCGTGCTGACCCACATGGGCAGCAACCTGGCCACCGGCGTCAGCAACCGCGACCTGGCGGCGCTGTGCGGCATGAGCGAGGCGCATTTCTCGCGCGAGTTCCACCTGGCGCTGGGCCTGCCGCCGCACCGCTACCTGATGAAGATGCGGTTGGAACAGGCGCGCACCATGCTGCTGGCCGGCGGACGGGCGATGGCCGACATCGCCGAAGCTTGCGGTTTCCACGACGCCAGCCACTTGTCGCGTACCTTCAGCCGCCACTTCGGCACGCCTCCGGCAAGGTTCCGCCAACAGCGCGGCAATTAATTCCTGAGTAGCCGGCGCGAAAAACTCACCGCCGCCCCCAGCGCGGCGAAGCCGGCCGCCACCACCAGCGCGTACACCGTGCCGCGCGTATCCGACAGCGTGAAGCAATACGCCACCAGCGCCGCGCCGGTGGCCTGGCCGCTGAGGCGGGCGGTGGCGACGATGCCGCTGGCGCTGCCTGAGCGCGCGCGCGGCGCGCTGCCCATGATGGCCTTCATGTTCGGCGCCTGGAAGAAACCGAAGCCGACCCCGCACAGCGCCATGCGCCAGCCGATGTCGAACACCGAGGCATCGGCCGCTATTCCGCTCAATAACAGCACGCCGGCGCACAGCAGCAGCAGGCCGATGCCGCCCAGCGTGCCGGCGTTGTAGCGGTCGCTCAGCCGGCCAGCCACCGGCCCCATCACAGCCACCAGCGCCGGCCACGGCGTCATCAGGAAGCCGGTGTCGATCGGCGACCGGCCCAGCGTGTGCTCGAAGAAAAACGGCAGCGATACGAAGGCCAATCCCTGCACCGCGAAAGTACAGAAGGCCGTCAGCGCCGACAGCGCGAACATCGGATTGCGGAACAAGTCCACCGGCAGCAGCGGCGCTGCGTGGCCGCGCTGGCGGCGCAGCAACAGCACCCAGCAGACCGCCGCGCCGGCGATCTCGGCCGGCAGCCGTTGCGGCGCGGCGCCGTGCGCGGCATCGCCCAGCGCCAGGATCAGCAGGCCGAAGGCGCCGACGTTGTACAGCGCCGCCAGCAGGTCGACCTGATGCGTCGCGCGCGGCGTCTGCGGCAGCGCCTGCCAGGCGGCGCTCAAGGCCAGCACGCCCAGCGGCACATTGATCGCGAACAGCCACGGCCACGACGACAGCGACAGGATCAGCGAGGCCACCGTCGGCCCCACCGCGAACGCCACCGCCACCACCAGCGCGTTGGTGCCGAAGCCCTGGCCCTGGCGTTCGGGCGGATAGATGGCCCGTATCAGCGCGGTGCTGACCGCCATCATGGCGCTGGCGCCCAGGCCTTGCAGCAACCGCGCCGCCACCAGCGACGGCAGCGACCACGCCAGCGCGCACGCCAGCGAAGCCGCCGTGAACACCACCAGCCCGCCGAGGGCGACGCGGCGGTAGCCGGCGATCTCGCCCAGCGCGGCGAACGGCAGCAGCGTCGCCACCATCGCCAGCTGGTAGGCGTTGACGATCCACACCGACGCCGCCGGCGTCGCATGCAGCTGCTGCGCCATGGCCGGCAAGGCGGTGTTGGCGATCGCCGTGTCCAGCGAGGCCAGCGCCACGCCGGTCATCAGCGACAGCATGGCCCACAGGCGTTCGGCCGGCGGCAGGCCGGTCTCGGCCACAGCGCAGCCGCCCAGCGCGCTCAATCGCGCACCACGCCGGAAGGCCCGATGCGCTCGGCGTTGGGCACGTCGGACATGCGGATGCGGATCAGGTGGCGGCGCTCGTCCACGTAGGTGGTGCGGCCGTGCAGCATGCGGTGGTTGTCGGCCCAGAGCAGGGTGTCGGTGGCCAGCTGCTGCTTGAAGCGCGGCGCGCTGTGCTCGGCCACCTCGTTCATCAGCGCCAGCGCCTCCACCAGCGCCGGCGTGCTCAGGTCGGGCCGCACGGCCAGGCCTTTCTGGATGGCGTCGTAGCGCCAGCGCAGCGTGAAGCGGTCGCCGTCGCGCCGTGGCGGGCCGAACACCGGCGCCACATGGTGTTCGATGGAAGTCTCGCCTGCGGCGTACACGGCCGGCACGCGGAACGGCACCGGCGCGCTACACAGCAGCTCGTAGGCCGCGCGGCCGTCCGCCGTTTGCTGCAGGGTCTGGTAAATGTCCTCGCCGTCGATCAGCAGCGAATGGCCGCCTTCGCAATTGGCGGCCTGCACCACGTACAGGATGAACTGTTCCTCCGGCATCGGATAGAACGAGGAATCGGTGTGCATGTCGGCGCTGCCGACGCGCTCGGAAAAGGTGGTGAAGCGGGCGTCGCTGTGGGCTGCCGGCCGCGACTTGACGTCCCAGGCCACGCGGCCGGTGCGCTGGTCGGTGGAGGTGGGATAGCCCAGCATCAGCGTGATCGCATACAGGGCGGCGTTGCGGCGGTCTTCGTCCAGGCCTTGCAGGCCGAGGCCGGTCAGCGCCACGCCGTTGGTGCCCAGGCCGCGCAGCTGGCGGGTCAGCCGCCGCAGCGTGCCAACCTCGCCCAGTTCGGCGCGCAGGGCCACTTCCTCCGGGTGGGCGTAAAAACCGTTTTCATTAAAACCATTAAATCGACGAGTTAATATCTCATAGGTGGTATTTAAATCACCACCCCATGATATATCAGCTGGCGCCATTGTGACATTCTCACTTGTTTCTAATAACGTAGACATAAGAATTCCTTTTGATTAAAACGGTTGCCACTGCGCGAGGGCTGCGGATATTCTAAGGCCATGCTGAGAATTTAACTGTTGTATTTGATGTGCTAAGGAAACTGAAATTGTCCACATTGATTTTAATAAATGCTTTGAAAACAATATGTTGTGAATAGTCTACAAAGTGTATTTGCGTGACATTTACTGGATGTCGCATGCGCTATGATAGAAAATGACCACTCCGCCGCTGCGGAAAGTTACTATCAAATTAAACGTTGAAGGACTAGCATAATGAAATGGTTTGATTCGTTGCGACTTTCGCAAAAACTGGGGGCGGCATTCTCCGCTGTATTAGCCATGACGGTGCTGGTGGGAGTATTTTCCGTCTGGGAGCTATCCCAGGTTAATAATACGGCCAAGCGGTTTTCGGAACGCTGGATGCCCAGCATCCGGGTGATCGAAGACATCAAGTCGCAGATCGCGCGCATCCGCACCCGTGAGCTGCAATACATCATTTCGACCAACCCGGCGGACATGGACAAGTACGACCAGGTGATCGCCAAGGACCTGGTCGACCTGAAGAAAATGCAGGACGACTATGTGGTGCTGGCCAGCACCGCCGAGGAACGGGCCATGTACGGCAAGTTCGTCGACCTGTGGGCGCGCTACATGCAGGAGGACGCCAAGATCCGCGCCGCCGCCCGCGCCAGGGACGACGACCAGGCCAAGGCGCTGATCCGCGGCGAATCGAACAAACTGATCGTGGCGCTGCGCGGCCAGGTCGACCAACTGGTCGAGTTCTACACCGACGGCGGCAAGCAGGAGGCGGTCGAGGGCGACCGCCGCTACGCCTCGTCGCGGCTGTGGATCCTGGCGCTGGTGGTCGGCAGCGTGGTATTCGGCGCCAGCGGCGCGCTGCTGATCACGCGCTGGCTGACGCGCAGCCTGGGAGGCGAGCCCGACTACGCGACCGACATCGTCAGGCAGATCGCCGCCGGCGACCTGGGCGTGACGGTCGAGACCCGCGCCGGCGACACCAGCAGCCTGCTGTTCGGCATGCGCACCATGCGCGACAATCTGGAGAAGATCGTCGGCGAGGTGCGCGGCGCGACCGGCGTGATCGCCAGCGCTTCCGGCCAGATCGCCGCCGGCAACCTGGACCTGTCCTCGCGCACCGAACAGCAAGCCAGTTCGCTGGAAGAAACCGCCGCCTCGATGGAGGAACTGACTTCGACCGTGCGCCACAACGCCGACAACTCGGCCCAGGCCAACCAGCTCGCCACCGTGGCCGCCAGCGTGGCGCAGAAGGGCAGTGCGGTGGTGGCGCAGGTGGTCGACACGATGGGCGCGATCAACACTTCGTCGCGCAAGATCGCCGACATCATCGCCGTCATCGACGGCATCGCGTTCCAGACCAATATCCTGGCCTTGAACGCGGCGGTGGAGGCGGCCCGCGCAGGCGAGCAGGGCCGTGGCTTCGCGGTGGTGGCGACCGAAGTGCGCAACCTGGCCCAGCGCTCCGCCGCGTCGGCCAAGGAAATCAAGGACTTGATCGGCGAATCGGTCGGGCAGGTGGACATCGGCAGCAAGCTGGTGGCCCAGGCCGGCGCGACCATGAACGAGGTGCTGGAAAGCGTGCAGAGCATGGCCGGCGTGATGGCGGAAATCACCCATGCCAGCCGCGAGCAGAGCGCCGGCATCGAGCAGGTCAACCAGGCCATTTCGCAGATGGATACGGTGACCCAGCAGAACGCCGAACTGGTGCAGCAGGCCGCGTCGGCCTCGCAGGGTTTGCAGGACCAGGCCGCCACGCTGTCGCAGCTGGTGAGCGTGTTCCGGCTCAAGGATGGCGCGCGCGGCGGCCCGCCGGCGGTGCGTTCGTCGCCGCGCGCGGCGAAGTGGCCGGCGCTGAGCGGCGCGGCGCCTTAACATCGCTGGCGTTGCCGTGGTCAGCGCCCCACAGTTTGCACTGCGGCATGGGAATGCGAGCAGGAAAGTACTAAAACAGCAGTCCTGTCCGTGACCTGAGCGCGGCGACCAAAGACACTCCGTGACAGTTGCAGCATTTCATCAAACTGTCACACCACGGAGTATCTCATGTCGCCTATTCGTCCTATCGTTCGTGCCGTCGCGTTGTTGTGCGCCGGCGCGGTTCCCCTGACCGCCGCCGCCCAGACCAGCGCTGAAGCCAGCACCGCCAGCACCGCCGCACCGCCGCGCGTGGAAATCACCGGTTCGCGCATCAAGCGTGTCGACGCTGAAACCGCATCCGCCGTGCAGGTTATCACGGCCGAGCAGATCGCCCGCCTGGGTGCTGCCACCGTCACCGACGTGTTGCGCGATCTGCCCGCCGGCAATACCGGCGGCTACACGGCCGAGGGCACGCCGGGCCAGGCCTTCGGTTCGGCCGGCATCTCGCTGCGCGGCCTGGGCGCGGGCGCCACGCTGACCCTGATCAACGGCCGCCGCGTGGCGCCGTTCGGCTTCGGCTCGGCCTCGTTCGTCGACACCAATTCCATCCCGGTCGATGCCATCGAGCGCATCGAGGTGCTGCTGGACGGCGCCTCGGCGATCTACGGCGCCGACGCCATCGGCGGCGTCATCAACATCATCCTGCGCAAGAACTACGAGGGCCTGGCGCTCAAGGTTTCCGGCGGTACCTCGGCCTACCACGACGGCAACACCGGCGACATCGGCCTGACCTACGGCAAGGGTACGCTGGCGCAGGACGGCTACAACTGGCTGCTCAGCCTGTCCCACCGCGACACCAGCCCGGTGCTGGTCAACGCCCGTCCGCGCACCCAGGATGCGGACTTCCGCCGCCTCGGCCTGGCCGACCGCCGCTCTTCGTTCTCCAGCAACGTCTACACCGCATCCGGCACCACCGGCGGCACCTTCCTCGGCATCCTGGGCGACTGCCCGGCGCTGGTGGACGCCGGCTCGCCGCTCAACGGCCGCTGCATCAACGACAACACCACCGCCGTCACGCTGCAATCGAAGAGCCAGCGCGACAACGTCTACAGCGCGCTGACCTACGACCTGGGGCAGGGCTGGGAACTGTTCGGCGACGCCGCGCTCAGCCGCAGCCGCCAGGCTTCCAGCATGTACAGCTACGCCACCAATTCCTACGGCGCCTACACCAACGACCTGCTCGACAAGTACGGCCTGTACGGCAACGCGCCGGGCACCACCATCAGCTACCTGCTGCTGCCGGCCAGCCATCCGCAAAACAAATGGGGCAAGACGGTGGGCGTGCGCTACGTCTTCAACGACGTGCCGACCACCATCAGCAGCGAGAGCCGCAATATGCGCGCCACCTTGGGCGCACGCGGCACGCTGGGCAAGTGGGACCTGGAAGCGGCGGCGATGTTCTCGCGCTCGCTGACCGACACGCGCTACCACGGCTACATCCAGGACAAGGTGCTGATCAACGAGGTGCTGGATGCGGACGGCCTGGTGCGTAACAGCTTCCTGTTGCGTAACCCGGGCGGCAACGACCAGGCGCTGATGGCGCGCCTGTATCCGCTGCTGGACAACCACGCCGACACCAGCACCAGCAGCGTCGACGTGCACGGCAACCGCGAACTGTTCGCGCTGCCGGGCGGTCCGCTGTCGATCGCCGTCGGCGCCGAGTACCGCAATGAAAAATTCAACGCCGCGCCAGATACGCTGTTCACCGATGGTTCCATCCAGCT
Organism: Duganella sp. S19_KUP01_CR8; assembly: GCF_036688705.1. Lineage (NCBI taxonomy): Bacteria > Pseudomonadati > Pseudomonadota > Betaproteobacteria > Burkholderiales > Oxalobacteraceae > Duganella > Duganella sp. S19_KUP01_CR8. Next base: position 22,327 of record NZ_JAQQPR010000041.1, read on the forward strand.
GATCGGCATGACCGGCGCCAGCGGCTCGCGCAGCGTGGCCGCCGCGTATGGCGAGTTGTCGGCCCCGGTGCTGAAGACGGTGGAGCTGAGCCTGGCCGCGCGTTCGGACCGCTACAGCGATTTCGGCTCGGCCTTCACGCCCAAGGTCGGCGCCAAATGGAGCGCGTTGCCGCAGCTGGCGTTCCGCACCACCTACGCCGAAGGCTTCCGCGCGCCGTCGCTGCCGGAGCTGCATGCGGGGAACACCAACGGCTACACCAAGGTGCTCGATCCCAAGCGTTGCCCGGTGTTCAGCACCACCAACGACGACTGCGAACGCTATGTGGCCTTTACCACCGGCGCCAATCCCGACATCCAGGCGGAAAAATCCAAGAGCGTGACGATAGGCTTCGTGGCCGAGCCTGTGCCGGGCTGGTCGTTGTCGGTGGATGCGTACAACATCAAGCGCCGCGACGAGCTGTCCACCATCAGCTCCACCTACCTGCTGGAGCATGAGGCGCAGTTTGCCGACCGCATCGTGCGCAACCCGGTCAGCGGCAAGCTCGATCACATGAGCCTGATCACGGCCAACCTGTCGGCCACGCAGACGCGCGGCGTCGACGTCGATGCGCGCGGCAGCTTCAGCGTGGGCGACTGGGGCCGTTTCTCGCTGAGCGCCAGCTACAACCGCATGAACAGCTACAAGAGCACCGACGTGCCGGGTAACGATCCGGTCGACTACGTCGGCTACTACGGACTGCCGAAGAACCGCGGCCGTGCCGGCGTGGCCTGGGACCGTGGCCCGTGGGATGCCAGCGTCAACTGGAGCTACGTGGGCGGTTATTTGCTCAAGAGCTCGCCGGATGCGGTCTGCTCGTTTGAAGCGGCGACTCCGCAGTACTGCAACGTGCATTCGTGGCTGACAGCCAGCGCCTACGTCAGCTACAAGGGCTTCCGTAACCTGACGCTGTCGCTGTCGGTGCAGAACCTGGCCAACAAGGAAGCGCCGATGGACGCCAGCCAGATCGCCTACCTGCAAGGCTACAGCCCGTCGTACCACAGCCAGTTGGGCCGCTTCGTGCAGCTGAGCGCCAACTACAAGTTCAAGTAATCAACCCAGGCGCCGGCTTTGTGCCGGCGCCGTTTCCAGAGTGTCCCCATGTCCTGTCACCGAATTCTTATTGCGCTGAGTGCGCTGCTGCTGTCCGCATGCAGCACCCTCGCGCCTGTCGATCACAACAACGATGCCCTGCGCATCGAATGCCACTGGGATCTGCAATACCCGAGCGTGGCGCCGGCCGACGCCACGCTGGCGCAACTGCGCGAGACGGCCACGCGCCGCCTGGCCGCGCTGAACCTGAACGCCCAGTGGGAACTGAACAGCGAAGGCGCCAGCGCCGAAGCCTTCACCGACAGCGAGCCGGACCGCCAGCGCCTGCATCGCTTGCTGAGCGTGGTGCTGCCGGGGATGGAGCGTTATCCGGCATCGTTCTTCGCCAATGTCCGCCTGCAGAACATCGTGCTGGTCAAGGAGCTGGCGGTGGCTGGCCAACGCCGGCTGGCGATGCCGATGGCCGAAGTCGACAGCGTTGCCTACGCCGACAACAGCGCCAAGCTGTGCCCGGCCGGCATGGAGATGCGCGTGCATCACGAGTTCTACCACTTCATCGACTACCGCGAGCACAACGACTACTACCATGCCGATCCCGCGTGGCTGGCGTTGAATCCGGCCGGGCTCACGTACGGCAAGGGCGGCGCCAGTTTCTACGGCAAGAATTTGCAGGACGTCGGCCACGCCAAGCCGGGCGTGGTCAGCCTGTATTCCAGCTACGGCCAGGAAGAGGACAAGGCCGAGACCTTCGGTTGGATGATGACGCCCGACTACGCCGCGCGGCTGGACCTGTACGTGATGCAGGACGCCAATCTCGCGGCCAAGCTGCGCCACATGCGCGAGCAGTTCCGCAAATACAGCCAGCCGGTGGACATGAGAAATAACTAATTGTTGGGCTTGTAATAGTTTCAAGCAGCCGCAGCTTAGGTCGGTCCTTTCTTAAAAAGCGATTAAGATGAACCGTTACCCGCTGTGGAAGTACATCGTGATTGTGATCACGGTGTTGTTGGGCGCGTTGTACACCGCGCCCAATTATTTTGGCCAGTCGCCGGCGCTGCATATCACCAGCGGCAAGACCAGCGTGCGCGTCGGCGCCGAGCTGGTGGGCAAGGTCGAGAACGCGCTCAAGCAAGCGCAAGTGCCGAGCACCGGCATCGCCTACGACAGCGATCACGCCGCGGTGCGCGCGCGCTTCGCCGATCCCGATACCCAGTTCCGCGCCAAGTCGGTGCTGGAGAAAAGCCTGAACGCCGACACCGCCGATCCGCAATACCTGGTCGCGCTGAACCTGCAAGCCGATACGCCGAAGTGGATGCAAAGCCTGCACGCGCTGCCGATGTACCTGGGCCTGGACCTGCGCGGCGGCGTCCATTTCCTGATGCAGGTCGACACCAAGGCCGTGCTGGACAAGAAGCTGCAAGGCGTGCAGGCGTCGGTGCGCAGCGTGTTGCGCGACAAGGCCGTGTTCCATAGCGGCATAGCGCGCGTCGGCAACACCTTGGAGATCAGCTTCCGCGACGAGACCACGCGGCAGAAGGCGAAAGACCTGATCGCCGGCCAGGGGCCCGAGCTGCTGCTGGCCGAAACCAGCGATGGCGCGCAGCTGAAGATCGTCGCCACGCTGAAGCCTGACGCGCTGAAGCAGACCATCAACGACGGCGTGACGCAGAACATCGCCACCTTGTCCAAGCGCGTGAACGAGCTGGGCGTGGCCGAGCCCATCATCCAGCAACAGGGACCGGACCGCATCGTGGTGCAGCTGCCCGGCGAGCAGGACGTGGCGCGGGCCCGCGCCGTCATTGGGCGCACGGCCACGCTGGAAGTGCGCATGGTCGACGAGAGCATCACGCGCGGCACGGAAATGGGCGCGGCGATACCACTGAACTCGCAGCTGTACACGGTGGGGCGGGGCGCGCCTACCGTGCTGTACAAGGACGTGGTGCTGACCGGCGACTACATCACCAGCGCCACCGCCGGCCTGGACGAGAATCAGCAACCGGCCGTGTTCATCGACCTCAACACGGCAGGCGGACGCAAGATGTCGGCCGCCACCAGCGACCGCGTCGGCAAGCACATGGCCATCGTGCTGATGGAGAAGACCGGCAAGCCGGAAGTGATTTCGGTGGCCACGCTGACCAGTGAGCTCAATGCCCACTTCCGCACCACCGGCGTCGGCAGCGCGCAGGATGCGGCCGACCTGGCGCTGATGCTGCGTTCGGGCGCGCTGTCGGCGCCGATGGAGATCGTCGAAGAGCGCACCATCGGCCCGCAGCTGGGCGCGGAGAACGTCGCCAAGGGTTTGCATTCGACCATGTACGGCTTTGCCGCGATTGCCGTGTTCATGATCGGCTACTACATGCTGTTCGGATTCTTCAGCGTGCTGGCGCTGGCTTGCAATCTGTTGCTGCTGCTGGCCTTGCTGTCGCGCATGCAAGCGACGCTGACTTTGCCCGGCATCGCCGCGATCGCGCTGGCGCTGGGCATGGCGATCGACGCCAATGTACTGATCAACGAACGCATCCGCGAGGAGCTGCGCGGCGGCGCCACGCCGCAGCAGGCGATCGCCACTGGCTTCGACCGCGCCTGGGCCACCATCCTCGACTCCAACGTCACCACGCTGATCGTCGGCGCGGCGCTGTGGGTGTTCGGCTCCGGGGCGATACGCGGCTTCGCCGTGGTGCACTGCCTGGGAATCTTGACGTCGATGTTCTCGGCGGTGTTCGTGTCGCGCGGCGTGGTCAACCTGTGGTACGGACGGCGCAAGAAACTGTCGTCGCTGGCTATCGGTACGGTCTGGCGCGGCAAGTAAGTTCAGGCCACCGTGTCGATGATGGTGCCGAGCTTGTCGTCGGCAGGCGCGGGGGGCGGGGGCTCATCGGTCTTGGCGACGGTGATCTGGCGGTCCGCGTCCTTTTGCAGCAGCGCGGTTTCCAGCGCCTTGATCTGGTCTTCGAGCGACTGGATCTGCTGCATCAGCGCTATCCTTTGCTGTATCGAGTCCGTGCTGGCGTCGCCCGCCAGCTTGGCCAGTTCCTCGCCCAGCTTCGCCTCCTGCTTTTGCAGCACGCGGATCTGCTTGATGATGGCCGTGCGCACGGTCGTCGTCTCGGTGGCGGCTTGGTGGACGGGGGCGACGGTTGAGGTGTTCATGACAAATTATCGGCAAGCTAACGGAAAACCTTAGCCTTGATGGATAATGTTTGAACTGAACATTTCAAAAGGAGCTCGCATGAAACAACTATTGCTTGGCTGTGCATTGCTGGTGGCGTTTGCCGCCTACGCGGACGAAGCCGCAACGTGTTCGGCGTCCGCCGGCAGCTACCGCAGCGGTGTCGTGGTGAAGGGGCCGAAGTTTTCACACGGCCAGTTCCGCAAGGGCGTGGAACTGTCGCACACCCATCTGAAAATGAAGGCCGACCAGGACGGCAAGGTGTACGACGTGGCGATCGACAACGTATTCGCCAGCGGTTTCGAACCCAACCAGCGCACCGTGCCAAGCTCGCTGAGCGGCATCAAGGTGAACGACCGGGTGGAGGCCTGCGGCCAGTTGTACACGGACGGCGGCGTCGGCATCCACTGGGTGCACACCAATTGCGGCAAGAAGCCGACGCCCGCCAAGCCGGACGGTTGGCTGAAGGTGATCTCGGCCGACGGCCAGCCTGGCCAGAACATCGAAAGCAATACGCAGTACTGCTCGGTCTTCAAATAGGCCCGCTGTTGCCATGCTTGCTATACTGTTGCCTGTGAGAGAAATTTCAGGGGAATAGTTTGCAGGCATTGAACAAACGATGGAAGCGATGGGGCGTGGGCGTGGCTGGCGCGGTGGGTGTGTATGCGTTGGCGGGCGGCTGGCTGTTGCCGCAGGTGATCAAGAGCCAGCTTCCAAAGTTTGTCGAGACCGAGCTGGAGCGCAAAGCTAGCATCGGCGAAGTCAGTTTCAATCCCTTTACGCTGCGGCTGGCGGTGCAGCAATTCCAGCTGACCGAGGCCAGCGGCGCGCCCTTGTTCGGCGTCGGCGCGCTGGAGGTGGAGATGCAGTGGCGCTCGCTGCTGCGCCGCGCCTGGAGTTTCGCCGATATCCGCATCGTCGCGCCGACGGTGCAGCTGGCCATCGCGCCGGACGGCAAGTTCAATATCGCCGAGTTCGTGGCGACGCTCAACAAACGCAAGCACGATGACAGCGACAGCGGCATGCCGCGCCTGGTCATCGAGCATTTCGCGCTGGAGCAGGGCAAGGTCGACATGCATGACCGCCATGCCGGCTACAACGATACCTACGCGCCTATCGCCTTCACGCTGAACAACCTGAGCACGCTGCCGGACGAGAACGGCGATTACGCGCTGAGCGCCGATGCGGGCCTGGGCGGCAAGCTGCGCTGGAAGGGCACCAACGCGCTCAATCCGATCGCCGGCAGCGGCGTGCTGACGCTGGAGAATGTGGCCCTGCCGGGCGTGTCGACGTATCTGAAGTCGTTTGCGCGGGTGGCGGTGGTGGATGGTCGCTTGTCGGCCAAGCTGCCATATAAATTCGCTTACAAGGATGGGCAGCTGGATGCCAGCGTGGCCGGGGCCGGCCTGGCGCTGAACGACCTGGTGGTCAAGCGCGATGGCGCGGCCGAGGCGTTCGTCAAGTTGAAGCTGTTCGATGTCAGCGATGTTGGCGTGGATCTGCTCAAGCGCACCGTGACGGTGGGGGGCTTGCATGTCACCGGCGGCGCGCTGGCGGTGCGCCGCGATGCCAAGGGCGAGCTGGATGTGGCGGGGCTGATGGTGCCTGCCGCGCCTGCAGCGGCGGGCAAGCCTGCGGCTGTCGCGGCTGCCAAGCCTGCGCCGGCGGGTAACTGGAAAATCCAGCTCAAGCAACTCGCATTGGACGATATCGCCGTGGCGGCGGTGGATGAAACCGTCAGCCCCGCGCTGAAGTTCAACGCGGACAAACTCAAGCTGCACCTGCAACTGCAAGCAGAACCCGCTGCTGACGGCCTCAAGCTGAACATCGCCGACGCCGCCTTCTCGGTGGACAATCTGGTGCTGAACAGCGGCGCGATGACGCCGCTCAAGCTGGCGCAACTGGGATTCGAAGGCGGCGAGATCGACCTGGCCGCACACCGCGCCAGCCTGGGCCGCCTGCATTTCGACGGCGGCCAGCTGGACCTGTCGCGCGACGGCAAAGGCAAGTTCCTTTTCCTGAACGCTTTCCCGAAATCGGGCAGCGGCGCGCAGCCGCCGGCCAAGGATGCCCCGGCCTCCGCGCCTTGGGTGGCCAATATCAAGACCGTCGAGTTCAACAAGTTCGGCGCGCGCTACGACGATGCGAGCAGCGGCATCAAAGCCAATCTGCAAGACTTCAACCTCAAGCTGACCGACGCCAGCACCGACCTGAAGAAACCTCTGGCCTTCGACGGTGCAGTCGGCCTGCGCGAAGGCGGCCTGCTGACCGCCAAGGGCAAGGTCGTGCCGTCCACCGGCGCCGTCGATACCGATCTCAAGCTGACCAAGCTGGCGATCGCGCCGGTGCAGCCCTTGCTGTCCAAGTACGTCAAGCTGAAGATCGCGGCCGGCAGCATCTCCGGCCAGGGCCGCCTGCACACCGGCGCCGGCGGCAAGGCCGATCCCGGCCTGCGCTACGACGGCTCGCTGGAAGTGGCCGAACTCGCGCTCGACGAAGAAGACAACGACCGCTTCGCCCACTGGAAGTCGGTACGTGCCGACAAGCTGGCCTTCGGCCTGTCGCCGGATTTGCTGGATATCGCCGAGCTGCGCGTCATCGAGCCGGACGCCACGCTGATCATCGAAAACGACCGCAGCTTCAACGCCCAGCGCCTGCTGGTGACGCAGCCGGCCTCGGACGCCGCCGCCAAGCCGGCCGCCGCGCCGGCGTCTGCCGCCGAACCATTCCCGGTCAAGGTGCGCCGCGTGCGCTTCGAGAACGCCAAGCTGGCCTTCACCGACCTCAGCTTGCGGCCGCAATTCGGCGCCAAGATTTATGAGCTGGGCGGCGTGATCACCGGCCTGTCGTCCAAGCGCGACGCCAGCAGCCAGATCGAGCTGGATGGCCGCGTCGACGACTACGGCCTGGCGCGCATCCGCGGCAGGCTCAACCCCTTCGTCCCGGCCGACAACACCGACATCAACGTGGTGTTCAAGAACGTGGACATGGTGTCGGCCTCGCCGTACAGCATGAAGTTCGCCGGCTACAAGATCGCCCAAGGCAAGATCTCGCTGGACCTGGAATACAAGGTCGCCAAGGGCCAGCTGGAAGGCAACAACCACATCGTGCTCGACAACCTGACGCTGGGCGAGCGCATCGACAGTCCGGACGCGCTCAAGCTGCCGCTGGAATTGGCGCTGGCCATTTTGAAGGACAGCGATGGCCGCATCGACCTTGGCGTGCCGGTCTCCGGCAATATGAACGATCCGCAGTTCAGCTACGGCTCGGTGGTGTGGAAGGCGATCGGCAACATCATGACCAAGATCGTGACCTCGCCGTTCCGCGCGCTGGGCAATCTGTTCGGCGTCAGCGGCGACAAGCTGGAGTCCATCGACTTCGATGCCGGCAGCGACGTGGTGTTGCCGCCGGAGCGCGAGAAACTCAAGCAGGTGGCGCAGATCCTGGCCAAGAAGGCGCAGCTGAAGCTGTCCGTGCCGGGCCAGTACAACGAGCAGGTGGACGGCGCAGCCTTGCGCGCGCAAGCCTTGCGCCGCGTGGTGCTGGCGCGCGCCGACATCAAGCTGGCGGCCGGCGAGCAGCCGGGACCGCTCGACATGGGCCAGCGCAAAGTGCGCGGCGCCATGCGCGACCTGTATGCCGAGCGTTTCGGCGCGGCCGAGCTGGACAAAGAGAAGAAAGCTGCCGAAGCCGCCGCCGGTCCTGCCGTCGCCGCCGCCGACTCCGCGCAAAAGAAACTGCCCATCCTGCAACGCCTGGGCAAGCTGGTGCAGGGCGAGCCGCAAGTGGCGGACGCCACGGCCTTCTATGCCAAGCTGCAAGAGCGCCTGGAGCAGAAGCAGCCGTTGCCGGCGGACGCCTTGCCGCAACTGGGCGCCAAGCGTGCCGCCGCGATCCTGGCGGCCTTGAAGGGAGAGGGCGTCGATGCCGCCGCCGCGCACACCAGCGCGCCGGAGCCGGTGGACGCCAGCGCCGGCAAGCCGATCGCGTTGAAGCTCGGACTGTCGGCCAAATAAGATGAGCGAAGAAAAAAAACACGCTGGCGGCAGCGCGCTGCTGGCCGGGTTTGCCCTGCTGGCCAGCCAGCTGTCGCTGAACTTCGGCGCGGCGATCGCCAAGCATCTGTTCCCGCTGGTTGGCGTGGAGGGGGTGACGGCTTATCGGGTCGGCATCGCGGCGGTGCTGATGTTGCTGATCTTCCGTCCGTGGCGCACGCCGCTGACGTGGGAGCAGGGCGTCAACGTGGCGATCTATGGCAGCGTGATTGGTCTGATGAATTTGCTGATCTATCGCTCCTTCGACCGCATCCCCTTGGGCATCGCGGTGGCGATCGAAGTGGCCGGACCGTTGACGGTGGCGGTGCTGTCGTCGCGCCGGCCGCGCGATTTCGCCGCGGTCTGCCTGGCGGTGCTGGGCTTGTATTACCTGCTGCCGATACACGGCAAGGTCGACCAGCTTGACCCGGTCGGCGTGATGTACGCGGCCGGCGCGGCGGTGTGCTGGGCCTTGTACATCGTGTTCGGCAAGCGGGTGTCGGTGATGCATGGCGGGCAGTCGGTGGCGTGGGCCATGTTGGCGGCGTCGCTGTTCATCGTGCCGATAGGCGGCTGGTACGGTGGCGCGGCACTGCTGACGCCAAGCTATCTGCTGATCGGCCTGGCGATTGCGGTGATGTCGAGCGCCTTGCCGTACACGCTGGAGATGCTGTCGATGCGCACCCTGTCGTCGCGCACTTTCAGCATGTTCAGCAGCGGCGCGCCGGCGCTCAGCGCGCTGGCCGGCATGGTGGTGCTGGGCGAAAACCTGACGCTGACCCAATGGCTGGCCATCGCCAGCATCGTATTGGCCTCGGCGCTGACGTCGCTGCGCTAAACCGTGTTGCGTTTCTGACTAGTTCGTGGCAGCATAGCCGCTTACTGGAGGAGTAACCCTATGCAAATCGACCGCGCACAACAACCGATCGCCGCCGCCACTGTCTCGCTGATCGCGTGGGTGCTGTGCGTCGCTGCTTTCCTGCCGCCGCTGAACAAACACACCTTGGACTCGGTGCCGCTGATGATCTTGGCCGGGGTCGGCATCGCGGTCAGTTTTATCGTGCACCTGGTGTTCATCGGCATGTCGGCCAAGCGCCTGGGCCGTTCGCCGGTGCTGTGGGTGGTGATCTGCGTGTGCCTGTTTCCGGTGGCTTCCATCGTCGGCCTGATTCTGTTCGAGTGGTTCAGCGACCAGGAAAAACAAGCCAGCGTCTAAAATGGGTATTGCAAAAAGCTGAATCCTTCGGCTAGTATGGATACCGATGCAACATTGCATCGACGTCGCTCGGACGGTTCCGGGCGCTTACGTGAGATATCCATGACTGACACCCAAACTCCGCGCAGCTTTTCGCGCATCGATCGCCTGCCTCCCTACGTTTTCAATGTCACCGCCGAGCTCAAGCTGGCGGCGCGCCGTCGCGGCGAAGACATCATCGACATGTCGATGGGGAATCCCGATGGCGCCACGCCGGCGCACATCGTCGAAAAACTGGTCGACACCGTTCAACGTCCCGACACGCATGGCTACTCGGCCTCCAAGGGCATTCCACGGTTGCGGCGCGCGATCACCAAGTGGTACAAGAACCGCTACGACGTCGAGTTCGATCCCGATGCGGAAGCCATCGTCACCATCGGCTCCAAGGAAGGCCTGGCGCACCTGATGCTGGCGACGCTGGACCAGGGCGACACGGTGCTGGTGCCTAACCCCAGCTACCCGATTCACATCTGGGGCGCGGTGATCGCCGGCGCGAATATCCGCTCGGTGCGCATGACGCCCGGCGTCGATTTCTTCGATGAGCTGGAACGCGCGGTGCGCGAGAGCTATCCGAAACCGAAGATGATGATCCTGGGCTTCCCGTCCAACCCGACCGCGCAATGCGTGGAGCTGGAGTTCTTCGAGCGCGTGGTGGCGCTGGCCAAGCAGCACAACATCCTGGTGGTGCACGACCTGGCCTATGCCGACATCACCTTCGACGGCTGGAAAGCGCCGTCCATCATGCAGGTGCCGGGCGCGCGCGAGGTGGCGGTGGAGTTCTTCACCATGTCCAAGAGCTACAACATGGCGGGCTGGCGCATCGGCTTCATGGTCGGCAACAAGGAACTGGTGGCGGCGCTGGCGCGCATCAAGAGCTATCACGACTACGGCAGCTTCACGCCGGTGCAGGTGGCGGCGATCGCCGCGCTGGAAGGCGACCAAAGCTGCGTCAGCGACATCTGCGCGATGTACCAGAGCCGCCGCGACGTGCTGCACAAAGGCTTGTGCGAAGCCGGCTGGCCGGTGGACAAGCCGAAGGCGTCGATGTACATTTGGGCCCGCATCCCCGAGCAGTATCGCCACCTGGGCTCGCTGGAATTCTCCAAGCTGCTGCTGGCCGAGGCCAAGGTGTGCGTGTCGCCCGGCATCGGCTTCGGTGACTACGGCGATGAGTATGTGCGCTTCGCGCTGATCGAAAACGAAGCCCGCATCCGCCAGGGACTCCGCGGCATCAAGGCCATGTTCCGCAAGGCCGAATAAATCTGCTTGCTCTTTACGCCGCATCAAACGGGAAGTTTGATGCGGCGGCTACTGTGTTCCTGAATTCCTACAGGAGCACCCATCATGCCTTTCCCGTCCGTCAGCGACAGCACGCGTCGGTTGCTCGACGCCGTCAGGAAACTCGAGCTTACTTTGCAATCGGCCGGCTTGCCGCGCATCCTGGCGCGGTTGCCGGTGTGCTGGTTGTGCTGGCACTATTGCCGCATGCTGGACCAGAAGATCGTCCGCATCAAACGCATCGCCGGCAAGTTTGAACAATGGCTGCCGACGATCCGCGCCTACTCGGTCGACGGCACGGCGAAGATGGAGCTGATCGACGTCGACCTCAGCATGCGCAACGATATCGAGGTCACCAAGAACACCATGTGGGAACTGCGCAGCTACTGCATCGACGTCGGCCGCATGTTCGAGCAGCTGGGCTACCATTCGCCGGGACTGCGCCGGCGGCAGGCGCTGTTCTTGCAGGTTTTGGAGAACTCCTGCGTAGCGGCCTGCACCATGCAGGCCGCGCTGGCCGAACACGACAGCACGGCGCTGGCTTTGCTGCGCGCCCGGCAGGTGCAGGAGCGCGTCTGCGGCGGCGAGGCGTCGGCCGTTTAAAACCCTTCCAGCACGATCTTGCCTTTGGCGCGGTTGCTTTCGATCAGCGCATGCGCGCGCTTCAGGTTGGCCGCGTTGATCTTGCCGTAGCGTTCGGCCAGCGTGGTCTTGATGACGCCGGTTTCGACCAGCCGGGCCACATCGTTCAGCAGCTGATGCTGCTTCTGCATGTCCGCCGTTTCGAACATCGAACGGGTGAACATGAATTCCCAATGCAGCGATACGCTCTTGCGCTTCAACAGGCGCACGTCGATGGCGGCCGGGTCGTCGATCAGCGCGACCTTGCCTTGCGGCGCGACCAGTTCGGCGATGGCGGGCCAGTGATGGTCGGTCTGGTTCAGACTGGCCACGTACGTGACCGGCGGCAGGCCGAGGCGGGCTATCTCTTCGTTCAGCGGCTTGCTGTGGTCGATGACGTGGTGCGCGCCCAGTTCCTGCACCCAGGCCGCCGTGTCGGGACGCGAGGCGGTGCCGATCACGGTCAGGCCGGTCAGCTGGCGCGCCAGCTGCACCAGGATGGAGCCGACGCCGCCGGCCGCGCCGATCACCAGCAGCGACTGGCCGTGCGCGCCCTTGTCGCGGCTCACTTCCAGACGTTCGAACAGCAGCTCCCACGCGGTGATGGCGGTCAGCGGCAGCGCGGCGGCCTTGCCGAAGTCCAGGTTCTTGGGCTTGTGGCCGACGATGCGTTCGTCCACCAGGTGCAGCTCGCTGTTGGTGCCCGGGCGCATCAGCGCGCCGGCGTACCAGACTTCGTCGCCCGGCTTGAACAGCGTGACGTCGGCACCGACGGCCCGCACCACACCGGCCGCATCCCAGCCGATGACTTTGCTGTCGCCGTCGGCCGGCGCCATGTTGGCGCGGATCTTCACGTCCACCGGGTTGACCGAGATCGCTTTTATTTCCACCAGCAGGTCGTGGCCGGCCGCTTGCGGCGCCGGCAGTTCGATGTCGATCAGGGCGTCGTCGTCGGTGATGGGGAGGGACTTGCGGTAGGCGACGGCTTTCATGGGAATGCTCCGGGTGAGTTGGGATGGGCGTATCATCATTTATTTCGCAGCCTTGAAAAAGAGGCTGCATAGCGAAACACTTTCAAAGGAATGCCGAAAATTGTTGCGATTGGATGATTTGACCGTCTTTGTCCGTACCGCCGACCGGGGCAGCCTGTCCGCCGCCGCGCGCGAGCTGGAGATATCGCCGGCCCTGGCCAGCGCCGCCGTCAAGCGGCTGGAAGGCGAGCTGGGCTTCCGTTTGTTCGCCCGCACCACGCGCTCGCTGCGCTTGACGGAGGATGGCGAGCACTATCTGCGTCACGCGCGCGAGGCGCTGCGCCTGCTGAAGGAGGGCCACGACGCGCTGATCCAGGGCCAGGAAACGCTGGGCGGCATGCTGAAGATTTCGATGCCGTCCGACCTGGGCCGCAATATGATGGTCGGCTGGCTGGACCAGTTCCAGGCGCTGTATCCCAAGGTCAGCTTCCAGCTCAGCATCAGCGACCGGGTGTCGGACATGTACCGGCAGCCGGTCGATATCGCCATCCGCTACGGCCGGCAGGAAGATTCCAGCCTGGTCGCGCTGCCGCTGGCGCCGGACAATCGCCGCGTGCTGGTGGCCTCGCCGGACTACATCCGGCAGCATGGAAAATTGAAGGAGCTGAACGAGCTGCTGCGCCACAACTGCCTGCGCTTCATGGTGGAGGAGGTGATCCACGACCGCTGGAGTTTCTACCGCAACGCCGCCGCCGAGCCGGTGGCGATCCACGTCAGCGGCAACCGCAGCGCCGACGACGCCGACGTGGTGCGGCGCTGGGCGGTGGCGGGCATGGGCATCGCCTACAAATCGCGGCTGGACCTGGCGGACGATATCCGCAGCGGGCGCCTGCATATCCTGATGCCGGACATACTGGGCGAACCGGCGCCGCTCAATATGCTGTGCATGCACCGCGCGCAGATCACGCCGACGGTGCTGCAACTGCGGGACTTCCTGCGCGCGCACTGCGAGAAGGCGTAGGAATACGCTTAGGGAATAATTAAAACGACAAGCAAGCACATACGGCGGCACCAAATGCGCTTACCATAGCCCCAATATTTACCAGGAGATACTCCGATGACCGAAACCCAGCGCGACATCCTCAGTGCCGGCTTTTCCCTGACCTTGATCGCACTGGCGGCGTTTGTCATGCATCGCTTCTTCCTGCCGCTGATCTGGGCCGGCATCCTGTGCGTGGCGACGTGGCCGCTGTACCAGCGCATCCGGACGCGCTTCGGTCGCCACGATGTGCTGGCCGCCGCCGCGTTGACCTTGATCTGCGCGGCCGTCTTCATCGTGCCGGTATCGCTGGGCGTGGCGCAGGCCGCCAGGCAGGCGCCGGAGCTGGCCAACTACATCGTCACCGCCAACACCGATGGCATCCCGGTGCCGGCCTTCATCCTGCATCTGCCGATGGTCGGCGAATGGATCAGCGACTGGTGGCAAGCCACGCTGAGCCAGCCGCACGGGCTGTCGCACCTGTTGTCGGAGCGTGAAATCAACGGCCTGCATTCGGCCAGCGACATGATCAAGGTGGCCGGCGTCGGCTTCATGCATAGACTGGTCGATTTCGGCCTGGCCTTCCTGTGCCTGTTCTTCTTCTACAAGGACGGCGAGGCGCTGAACCGCCAGATCACCGCCATCGGCAGCCATTGCTTCAGCGAGCAGCGCTGGGCGCGCTACGCTGAAAAAATCCCGACGGCGATCCGCGCCACCGTCAACGGCCTGGTGCTGGTGGGCCTGGCGGAAGGTGTGTTGATCGGCATCGGCTACGCGTTCGCAGGCCTGCCGTCCCCCGCTCTGTGGGCGGCGGTGACGGGCATCCTGGCGATCATTCCATTTGGGGCGCCGATCGCTTTCGTCAGCGCGGCGGCGGTGCTGGTGTTCAACGGCGCCGTGCCTGCGGCCATCGCGGTCGCGGTCTGGGGCACCATTGTGCTGTTCGTGGCGGATCACTTTGTACGGCCCGGCATGATAGGCAACGCCACGCGGTTGCCGTTCCTGGCCGTACTATTCGGTATCCTGGGCGGGGTTGAAACCCTGGGCCTGGTCGGACTGTTTATCGGTCCGGTTGTGATGGTTCTGTTTGTGACGCTTTGGTACGAGGCGAATCTGTTTGATGACGGTTCGCCAGTTGCCAAACCCAGGTGAGGAGCGCGAGCGAGGTCGCGGCATCGGCCGGCCTGTCTTGCGACTGGATCGGGCAACTGGCACCGGCAACCATTAGTGCGCCTTCGACAGGATCAGCAGCCAGCGGCGGAACATCAGCACTTCCAGATGGCCTGCCTGTACGCCGGTGTCGCATTCCATGATCGGGTTCACTGCGTAGTAGCGCTTGCGGAAGTCACGGCACACCAACAGTTCGCGTTTGCCCATGCGTACCAGGAAAGAGGTAGGCATATATTCCAGACCGAAGCGGGAACCAAAGCTGCTGTGTAATGTAGTCATGACATTTCCTTTGTGGGGAGTAGCGTTTAACGAGGAGTTCAGAATAGCATAACTACTGTATGAATAAACAGGTACTGTGTAAATAAACAGTAAATTCGTTTTTTCGTGGTTTTTCCACCAACTTGCACGGCGATGCGCCTTGGAGCACCAAATTTTCAACAAATTCATCCGTTTCATTGAAGCAAGACTGTCGCCGGGTGGCGAATTCGGCCTGCACCTGACCGCCGGCCTGGCGTTGCTGGTGGCTGCCGCCGCGGTTTTCGGCGACCTGGCCGAGGATGTGATGGGCAAGGAGGCGATCACCGTGCTGGACATGCAGGTGGCGCACTGGTTCCATGCCCACGCCTTCGAGCCGCTGACCAGTTTCATGCTGGCCGTGTCGCTGGCGCATACGGGTTACGGGATGGTGGTGCTGGTGGCGGCGCTGGGCTGGCATTTCTGGCGCGTGCAGGCGCGCTATTGGCTGCTGGCCTTGCTGGTGTCCGTGCCCAGCGGCGCGCTGTTGAACGTGGCGTTGAAGTACCACTTCCAGCGTGCCCGGCCGGCGTTCGATGAGCCGCTGGTGACTTTGATGACTTACAGCTTCCCCAGTGGCCACACGTCGGCGGCGACCGTGTTCTACGGCCTGCTGGCCAGCTATCTGGTGATTGCCCGTCCGCAGTGGCATGTGCGCTTGGGTACGGCGGTTGGCTGCTGCTTGATGGTATTGTTGGTGGCGTTAAGCCGCGTCTATCTGGGCGCGCACTATTTGAGCGACGTGCTGGCGGCGATGGCAGAGAGCGTGGCGTGGCTGGCGGTCTGCATCACGGCGATCTCGACGCTGCGTCGGCGGCGCGAAGCCACGATATAAACTATTTCCGGGAGAACGCGCTGGACAGCATCATTGTCATCATCAACGCCGGCGCAGGGCTGGGCTATTGCGGCGGCTGGACCGCCGCGCTGGCGGAAAAATTCCGCAGCCACGGCGTCGAGCCGGACATCACGCTGGCCAAGAGCGGCGCCGAGATGATCGCGCGCGCCGAGCGGGCGTTGGCTGAAGGCGCGCCGGTGGTGGTGGCCGGCGGCGGCGACGGCACCATCAACGCGGTGGCGTCGGTGCTGGTCGGCAGCGCGACGCGGCTGGGCGTGCTGCCGCTGGGCACGCTGAACCACTTCGCCAAGGATTTGAAGATACCGCTGGACCTCGATGCGGCCGTGGCCAACGCGGTGCAGGGCAGGGTGTGCCAGGTGGACGTGGGCGAAGTGAACGGCCGCATCTTCCTCAACAACTCCGGCCTGGGCATCTATCCCGACATCGTGCGCGACCGCGAGCAGCAGCAGCGCCACCTGGGCCGCAGCAAGTGGCCGGCGTTCGGACGCGCAGTGTTCGCGGCGCTGCGGCGCTTTCCGTTCATGAGCGTGCGGCTCAAGATCAATGGCGAAGAGCATCTGCGCCGCACGCCCTTCGTCTTCATCGGCAACAACGAATACCTGCAAGGCCTGACGCTGGGCGCGCGCGAGCGGCTCGATAGCGGTAATCTGTGCTTGTATGTGGCGCAGAAGCCAACCCGGCTGGGACTGCTGCGCTACGGCTTGCACGCCATGCTCGGCAAGCTGGGCGAGGCGCGCGATTTCGACGTGCTGTCGGCGCCGGAGTTGATTATCGAAACGCGGCACCATCACATGCGGGTGGCCACCGACGGCGAAGTCTCGTTGATGAAGCCGCCGCTATGCTACCGCTCGCGGGCGGCGGCGCTGAGCGTCATCGTACCGGCCCAGGAGGGATAGCATGCGCACCATCGTCCATTTATCCGATCTGCATTTCGGCCGCGTCGACCAGAATTTGCTGCGGCCGCTGCAAGAGCTGGTCGCCAGCCTGGCGCCGGACGTGGTGGTGGTGTCCGGCGACCTGACGCAGCGCGCCAAGACCGAGGAGTTCAAGGCGGCGCGGGCCTTCCTCGATACCTTGCCGGGGCCGCAGATCGTGGTGCCGGGCAATCACGACATCCCGCTGTACAACGTCGCCAGCCGCTTCCTGACGCCGCTGCGCAAGTACACCCGCTACGTCACGCTGGACCTGACGCCGGAATATGTGGATGAAGAGATCGCCGTGCTGGGCATCAACACCGCGCGTTCGCTGACCTTCAAGGATGGCCGCGTCAACCGCGAGCAGATCGAGCAGATCCAGCGCCGCATGAGCGCGGTGGATCCGCACCTGACGCGCATCATCGTCACTCATCACCCGTTCGACATGCCGGAGGCGCTCGACGACAACGACCTGGTCGACCGCGCGCCGATGGCGATGCGGGCGTTTGCCGGGTGCGGCGTGGATTTGCTGCTGGCGGGGCATCTGCATGTGAGCCATGCGCACAACACGGCGCAGCGTTACGAGATCAGCGGCTACGCGGCCTTGATGATACAGGCCGGCACCGCTACCTCCACACGCGGGCGGGGCGAGACGAATTCGTTCAACGTCATCCGCGTCGAGCACGATAAGGTGGAAGTGCAGCGCTACAGCTGGGTGGAGGGCACGGGCAGCTTCGAGCTGGCGCACACCGAGCGCTTCCAGCGCAGCGGCGACGCCTGGAGCCTCACCGCCGAAGCCTAAACCCGGGGTCAGGTCCCCCATTTGAGCATGAGCCCGGTTATACAAACCGGGCTCATGCTCAAATGGGG
>NZ_JAQQPR010000042.1:0-39776 GCF_036688705.1 Duganella sp. S19_KUP01_CR8
CCATTTGAGCATGAGTTCGGCTGATACAGCCGAACTCATGCTCAAATGGGGGACCTGACCCCGGATTTACGTCCAGATGCGGTAGATCCAGTAGCTTTCGTCTTCGGACTTCATGATGCGCGCCAGTTCGTGCGGACTGTGGCCGGTGATCTCGCGCGCCTCGCGGCAGAAGTGGGACTGGTCGGAATAACCGCCGCGCGCGGCCACGTCGGACCACACCACCCGTCCCGCCAGGAACTCGTCGCGGGCGTCGAAGAACGATTGCTCGGCGCGCTGCAGGCGCAGCAACTTGCGCATCGGCTGGCCGGCGCGCGCCTTGATGTGGCGCTCGATGCTGCGCACGCCGCGGCCCAGCGCGGTATCGGCCACCTGCCACGCCAGATGCCTCACCCAGTCGCCCGCCGTCGCGCCGGGGCCGCCGGGACGCGCGGCCTGCCAGCGCGGCGCGAGGAAGGCTTCCAGCACCGCCATCCGGCCGGCATCGTCGGCGGCCGCCAGCAGCGCCTCGGACATCGCGCCCCACTCCGGCCCCAACACTTGCCCGACATCGTCCCAACGGTTCACCCACGACGGCACATCGATGCCGCTCAGCGCGTGCATGGCCTGCGGATAGAACATCACCATGAAGATGCGCACCGGCCCCGGATTGTAGGTCGCCATCGGCCGCGTCTGCGGGCCGACAAACACGGCGCGTATCTCGGTCTTCGGCATGCCCGGCGGCTGCACCACCTCGGCCTCGCCCTCGATGAACCAGGTGATCGAACAATGCGGCGTGGCGGGGAAATGATTGAAGCGGTCGGCCGGGTCGGTCAGCGGCTGCTCCATCGTGCTGCGCGTGATGTAGGCGCGCACGCAAGAAGCCAGCGCGAAAGGCGGCACGATCAAGCGCGTCAGGGAAGGTTCGGTGTTGGACATTTGTAAAGTTTATACCAAAGCTGTCGCAAACGTTCAATACGCGCCGGCGGCGACCCGGCATAGTGAGGCATCATCACGAAAGGAAGCCGAAATGGAGAACACGATCACAGCCCCCGACGCCACTCGCCTGCGCACCATCGCCAGCCTGCCCGGCCCGCGCCCCTGGCCGCTGATGGGCAACCTGCCGAACATGAAACTGGACCAGGTCCACCGCAATGTCGAGGAATGGAGCAAGCGCTACGGGCCCGTGTTCAAGATCAACATCGGCCCGGTGCCGATGGTGGTTCTGGCCGATCACGAGCTGGTCAACGCCGCGCTGCGCGACCGGCCGGACGGCTTCCGCCGCCCTTCCATCACGGCCGAGGTGTCGAACGAGATGGGCGGACGCCCCGGCGTGTTCCTTGCCGAAGGCGCGACCTGGCGCAACCAGCGCCGCATGGTGATGACCGCACTGGCGCCGCACGCGGTGAAGGCCTACTTCCCTTCGCTGGTGTCGGTCGGCCTGCGGCTGCAACGCCGCTGGCGGCAGGCCGCGCGCGACGGCAGCGCGATCGACCTGACCGAAGACCTGAAGCGCTTCAGCGTCGACGTGATCGCCGGCCTGGCCTTCGGCAACGACGTCAACACCATCGACGGCGGCGACGACGTGATCCAGCGCCATATGGACACCATCCTGCCGGAAGTGTCGCGCCGCTCGTTCGCGCTGTTCCCGTACTGGCGCTACGTCAAGCTGCCGCGCGACCGCCACCTGGACCACTGCGTGCGAGAACTGGACAAAGCCGTCGATGAACTGATCGCCACCGCGCGCGTCCGCCTGGCGGCCGAACCGCAGCGGCGCGAGCGTCCCACCAACCTGCTGGAAGCGATGATCTGCGCGGCCGACGAAGGCGACAGCGGCGTCGACGACGTCGCCGTGGCGGGCAACGTCACCACCATGCTGCTGGCCGGCGAGGACACCACCAGCAACACGCTGGCGTGGATGCTGTACCTGCTGCAAAAGAACCCGGCCGCGCTGCGCAAGGCGCGCGAGGAAGTGCTGCGCATCGCGCCCGACACGGCCGCCTTCACCATCGAGCAAATGGATGCGCTGGACTACCTCGACGCCTGCGCCCAGGAAGCCATGCGTTTGAAACCGGTGGCGCCCTTCCTGCCGCTGGAAGCCCTGCGCGACAGCGTGATCGGCGACGTGCAGATCCCCAAGGGCGGCTTGGTATGGTGTGTGATGCGCCACGACAGCGTCAGCGAAAGCCACGTGGCGCAGGCCAGCCAGTTCGATCCCGACCGCTGGCTGAAAAAAGGCGACGGTGCGATGGACAAGCATGTGTCGATGCCGTTCGGTTCCGGCGTGCGCACCTGCCCTGGACGCTATCTGGCGCTGCTGGAAATCAAACTGGCCAGCGCCATGCTGCTCAGCAGCTTCGACATCGCCTCACTGGACACGGTGGACGGCAAGGAGCCTGAGGAGCTGATGGCCTTTACGATGTCGCCGGTTGGCCTGCGCATGCGGTTGCGCGACCGCGACCGCATCGAGTAAGCCGCATGCTGCACAAGATCCATCGCGCGGGCGCCGGTGTACTCGGCGCTTTCTTGACGCTGCATCTGTTCAACCACCTGCTGGCGATAAGCAGCCCGGAGGCGCACATCCACTTCATGGAGGCGTTCCGCGCTGTGTACCGCAACCGGATGGTCGAGATCATCCTGCTGCTGTGCGTCGCCAGCCAGGTCGTCAGCGGCTTGACCTTCGTCCGCCGCCGTTGGCGCGACCGGCACGAAGGACTCGACCTGTTGCAGCTCGGCTCAGGGCTGTACCTGGCGTTCTTCCTGCTGGTGCATGTGGGCGCGGTGCTGGCCGGACGCATGCAGTTCGGGCTCGATACGAACTTCTACTATGCCGCCGCCGGCATGCACGTGCTGCCGTATCGTTACTTCTTCATGCCCTACTACTTCCTTGCCGTGCTGGCGGTCACGGTCCATCTGGCGCGGGCGCTGCACTGGCTGGCGCAGGATCGCCTGAGCGCTGGGGCGATGCGCGTCGCCAAGGCGCTGCTGGTGACCTCCGGCTTCACGGCCGCCACGCTGATCGTCGCGGCCCTCTCCGGCGCGCTGTATGAGGTAACGGTGCCGGCTAAATACCTCGCCACGTTCCAGTAGCCCTCAACCGGGCGACTCAGCGAGGTGCGCGGCAAAGCCGGACACCCCGGGCGCGATATCGTTTTTCAGCGTCATCGCGGGGATGTCGTAGTCGCCGGCATTCTGCTGGCGGAACGGTATCGGCGCGGTTTGCGCCAGCGTGTCGAGACGCCGTCCGAGTTCGTCGCGAACGGCGGAAAACCTGGCATCGTCCATGCGATCGCTGCGATAGACCACCAGCGGCGGCAGTACTTCCATGCCCGGGTAGTACAGGATGCCATGGTGAATCGGGAACAGGAGATCGTCGATCGGCCCGTTGATGCCGCGCGGACCGTAGTGCGACTCCCATCCCCCCGCCGTGACCACCAGCATGGCGCGCTTGCCGGCCAGCGTGCCCTCGCCGTAGCGGTCGCCCCAGCGCACATCCGAATGCTCGCCAACGCCGTAGCCGAAGCCATACGCATAGACCCGCTCCACCCAGCCCTTCATAATGGCCGGCATCGAAAACCACCACATCGGGAACTGGAAGATGACGGTATCGGCCCAGCGCAGCTTGTCCTGCTCGGCGGCGATATCGGCGCTTTGCAAATTGTTGGCGTAGGCGTGGCGGGAATCCATCACCGGATCGAAACGGGCGCCGACCGGGCCGCCGACGATGTCGTCGGCATCGACCGGCGCCTTCCACTTCATCACATACAGGTCGGACACCTGGACGGCGTGTCCCGCCGCCTCAAGACGCCGCACCGCGAAATCTTTCAGCGCTCCGTTCAAGGACTGCGGTTCGGGATGGGCATACACAATCAGAACATTCATGACGCTACTCCTAGACTGGAAAACACCAGCATAGGACTGCGTCAGGTATATTAGAAATGAATTTCCAATATCCCAGGTATAGCCATGAATAATCTCCGCCGTCTGGACCTCAACCTGCTGGTGACGCTGGACGTGCTGCTTTCGGAGCACAACGTAACGCGGGCGGCGGAGCGTTTGAATTTTTCACAGCCGTCCATCAGCGTGCACCTGGCGAAGCTGCGCGACATCTTCGGCGATCCGCTGCTGCTGCCCGGACCGCGCGGCATGCGGCCCACCGCGCGCGCCGAACAATTGCGCGAACCGTTGCGGCTGGCGCTGGAGGCGCTAGGCCGCGCGGTGTCGCCGGCCAGTCCGTTCGATCCGCTGGAAGCGAATCAAACCTGGCGCGTCGCCGCCAGCGACTACGGCGAATCGACCATCCTGCTACCGGCGCTGGCGGGCTTGCGCTCGGCGGCGCCCGGGACGCGGTTGGCGGTGCTTGAACTGGTCCCGCCGCGCATCGCCAGGCAGGCGGAGTCGGGCGAGATCGACCTGGCCTTCCACACCAGCGAGGAGGCGCCGCCCGGCATGCGTCATCGGCTGCTGTTCCGGGAACGCTACGTACTGGCGGGGCGCAGCGGTCATCCGCGCCTGAAACGACGGCCGACGCTGGCGCAGTTCTGCGCCTTGGAGCATGTGATCGTATCGCCCGACGGCGGAGGGTTCAGCGGCATCACGGATAAAACGCTGGCGGCGACGGGGATGTCGCGGCGGGTGGCGCTATCGGTGCCGCACTTCCTCTTTGTGATATCGGCGCTGGCGAGTACCGACATGGTCGCGATGCTGCCGGAGCGGCTGGTGCGTGGTCATCCCGGACTGCGCAGCGTGGCGCCGCCGGTTGAGGTGCCGGGCTATGAGATGGCCATGCTGTGGCATGAACGTTCGCATCGCGACCCGGCGCATCAATGGCTGCGCGAGCACATCACCAGCGCGGTGGCTTGAGGTATATACTTCGGCGCTGAAAGCCCAGTCACCAATCAAGGATGTATATGAAGATGCTGTCTCGCGTTGACGCGAACGTCGCTGCCGAAATCAATCGGCAGTTTCCGCAATTGAAGCAAATCAGGGAGTTGGACTCGGACGGCGGCATGGAGCGCCTGGCGATCTCCGTGTTCGACCACTGGCTCGACGACGAGAGCGAATGGCATCTGCTGGACTGTTTCGAAGGCCAGGAGCGCGTACAGCGCAACAAGAAGTTCGAGCAGCACTGGGCGGCGCTGTTCGACCTGACGCCGATCTACACGCTGCGCTACCGCGGCCGCTGGCCGGCCAAGGCCAAGTCGGTGCTGAAGCGCTACACCGACCGCGAAGGCTTCCTGCGCCAGTCGCGCTTCGACGACTACGGCGTGCCGTCGCAATTCATCATCCTGCCGGAACTGGGCTGCATCTACGCGGCTGGCTGGGACGACACCAACATCCTGTACCTCAAAAACCGCGAGCAAGCAGCGCCGATACTGGAACTCGCCGCCAAAGCGGGTCTGTTCTGCCTGAATCCAAACCGCTGACGGGTATGTATGGCTACAATGACCGTGCAGGTGCACACTGCTATTAACCTCTTCGAGCTCAGGTAATGAAGAGAAAAATTATTCTCTTTGTCTTCGGTTTTTTGGCAGGCGTTCTCTTCGACATGGTGCCTCGCGCCATTGAGATTATGGCAAGCACAAATGTGTGCGCTGAATCATGCTCTGAGTCGCTGCGTAGCGTGTCACTCGCAGCCTATGCGGCCATGCCAATAGCGTGGGGAATCATCTTTGCAAAAACAATAGGCAAACCACACGCAAAGAGGAGGTTGCTCATTTCTGCACTATTCTCGCTGACGCTCATGATGGTGCTGACCTGGTTTCTTTACAAGCACCAGCATCCATAAAAAGAGTGGCAACAACGCATGAGCTACTTGCTTACTAAATATGAAGTTTGATCGAAAGGATCAAAACCTCAACTATTCACCACGCTAGGCTTATGAGACGTAATATCTCAGGAGTCCGCGATGAAGACAGCAATTCCAACTGCAGCCTCGCTGTTCGGCGTAGAATTTCATCATGCGTACCGTGGCTGAAACGCCTGTTTTCGTCCGCTACGCCTCAGAAATCTGGAACGATGCAGAACGCGCGGAATTCATTTCATGGATCGCAAGCCACCCTAACGCCGGTGACGTCATTCCCGGCAGCGGCGGCTGCCGGAAAGTGCGATGGTCGCGGCAGGGACAAGGCAAGCGAAGCGGGGCAAGAGTGATTTATTTCTGTGATGCAGACGAGGTTGTCTGGCTCCTGATCGTCTATGCAAAATCCGAATTAGACAAGCTGCCAACAACTTTTCTGGCCGAATTAAAAAGGAGGATTAAAAATGCCATCTGAAAAGGAAGAATTCCAACGCGATTTACTGGAATCAGTAAAGCAGATGCACTTAAGGCAAGCAGCCCGGCTGACGCAGCCAGGAGCTCAACAAGCAACAGAAGGTGTGTCGCTACTCCTTCCCGTCGACGTCATCGAGCGCTGGAAGGCCACGGGCCCTGGATGGCAACAACGCATGAGCGACTTGCTCAGTAAAACGGCGCCCTAAGCGCCGTTGTCTCATCTTTACCGCAATCCGCTGGCCGCCTTGGCCAGGTCCGTGATGCGCTGCCAGTCACCAGCCGCGATAGCGTCTTTCGGCGTCAGCCACGAGCCGCCTACGCAGGCTACGTTCTTCAGTGCCAGGAACTGCGACGCGGTCTCTTGCGAGATGCCGCCGGTTGGGCAGAACATCACGTCCGGCAGCGGACCGCCGATCGCGTTCAACATGCCGATGCCGCCCGCCGGCACCGCCGGGAACAATTTCAACTGACGGAAACCATGCTCACGCGCAGCCATCACTTCCGACGGCGTCATCACGCCCGGCAGCAGCGGCAGGCCGCTGCTCTTGGCGGCGGCGATCAACGCCGACGTCAAGCCCGGCGACACGCCGAACACCGCACCCGCATCACGCGCGGCAGCGAATTTTTCCGGCTGCGTCAGCGTGCCGACGCCGACGATGGCGCCTTCCACTTCCGACATGGCCTTGATCGCGGCCAGGCCGTGCTTGGTGCGCAGCGTCACTTCCAGCACGCGGATGCCGCCGGCCACCAGCGCGCGCGCCAGCGGTACTGCATGTTCAGGTTCGTCTATCGCGATCACTGGGATCACGGCCGAGGTACGCATAATGTCGAGCAGAGTCATGGTCATGATTTACGCATCTTTCTTCATCGAGTAATCTTCATCGGAACCTGGCACGGTATTGCCGACCGGGTCTTTGTCATGCAGGCCTACCGTGGTAGGGATAGGCGACGGCAGACCGAAAGTGGTCGCGCCCTTCTCCGCTTCGCACACGCTGTTGCGGAACATGGCGAACAACTCACGGCCCATGCCGACGCCGTTCGGCGTCAAGTCAGCCGTGGCCAGCGAACGCGAATGCCATACGCTCGTTTCAACCAGCGCTTCCAGCGTGCCGGTGCGGGCGCAGACGCGGATGATGTCGCCATCACGCACCAGGCCCAGCGGACCGCCGGCCAAAATCTCCGGCGACACGTGAATCGCCGCCGGCACCTTGCCCGACGCGCCAGACATGCGGCCGTCGGTGACCAGCGCCACGTGGCGGCCGGCGTCCTGCAGGTTGGCCAGCGCCGGCGTCAGCGCGTGCAGTTCCGGCATGCCGTTGGCGCGCGGGCCCTGGAAGCGCAGCACGGCGACGAAGTCGCGATCGAGCTGGCCGGCCTTGTAGGCGTCCATGAAATCTTCCTGCGAGTTGAACACCAGCGCCGGCGCTTCCACCGTCTGATGCTCAGGCTTGACGGCCGATACCTTCATCACGGCGCGGCCCAGGTTGCCCTGTACCAGCACGGTGCCGCCGTCCGGCGAGAACGGCGCGGTGATCTTGCGCAGCACCGCTTCGTCGCCCGACTCGGTCGGCGAATCCTTCCAGACCACGCCCTTGCCTGCTTCGCCCAGGAACGGCTCGGCGCAGTGCGCGCGCAGGCCCTTGCCCAGGATGGTGGTGACGTCGTCGTGCAGCAGGCCGCCGTCCAGCAGTTCGCGGATGACGAAGCCGGTGCCGCCGGCGGCATGGAAGTGGTTCACGTCGGCGTTGCCGTTCGGGTAGATACGCGTCAGCAGCGGCACTACTTTCGACAGTTCGTCGAAGTCGTTCCAGTCGATGACGATGCCGGCCGCCTTGGCGATGGCCACCAGGTGCAGCGTGTGGTTGGTCGAGCCACCGGTGGTCAGCAACGCGACAATCGCGTTGACGATGCACTTCTCATCGACCACATGGCCGACCGGCAGGTATTCGCTCGATTGCGCGGTGATGACGGCGGCGCGCTTGGCGGCAGCCTTGGTCAGTTCGTCGCGCAGCGGGGTGTTCGGGGTGATGAAGGCGGCGCCCGGCAGGTGCAGGCCCATGACTTCCATCAACATCTGGTTGCTGTTGGCGGTGCCGTAGAAGGTACAGGTACCGGCGCTGTGGTAGGACTGCGATTCGCCTTCCAGCAGTTCTGCGCGGCCGACTTTGCCTTGCGCGTACAGCTGGCGGATCTTGGCTTTCTCGGAGTTCGACAGGCCGGTGGTCATCGGGCCGGCCGGCACGAATACCGCAGGCAGATGACCGAAGTGCAGCGCGCCGATCAGCAGGCCGGGTACAATCTTGTCGCACACACCCAGGTAGACGGCGGAGTCGAACATATTGTGCGACAGCGCGACGGCGGTCGCCATGGCGATGGCGTCGCGCGAGAACAGCGACAGTTCCATGCCCGGCTGGCCTTGGGTGACACCGTCGCACATGGCGGGCGTGCCGCCTGCGTACTGGGCGACCGCGCCAACTTCGCGCACTGCATCCTTGATCAATGCAGGGAAGCCTTCGAACGGCTGGTGGGCCGACAGCATGTCGTTGTAGGCCGAGACGATCGCCACCGATGGCTTCTTGAGTTCCTTCAGCGACAGCTTGTCGTTGGCGGGGAAAGCGGCAAAGCCGTGGGCCAGGTTGGTGCAGGCCAGGGCGCCGCGCTGGACGCCTTTGACGCGGGCAGCTTCAAGATGGGCCAGGTAAGCGCCGCGCGATGGTTTGCTGCGCTGGATAATGCGTGCGGTGACGGTTTCTAGGACTGGATGCAACGCCATGATCGTTCCTTATGAATGAATTCCGTGAAATTTTACTACAAAATTTCGAATTCAACCTACTTTTCTTATCCCGCTGGCGTCCGAGGTATCTGGCCACCCACCCTGCGCAGCCCGGAAAGCATAGTTTTGACGGAACCGTAGTGAATTTACCGGATTTTCATGTATCATTCACGCATCCCCTCCCTCAGACTTAACGACGCCACTCAATTATGCGCCAGCCAGCACTGACCTCCACTCCCAGCTTCCAAGCCCTCGAATCCCATGCCGCCGCCGCGAAGCACTGGCAATTGCGCGAGCTGTTCGCCACCGATGCGCAGCGCTTCCCCAAACTGACGGTGGACGCGGCCGGCCTGTTCCTCGACTATTCGAAGAACCGCCTGAACGCCAGCACCATCGACCTGCTGCTGGACCTGGCCCGTGAACGCGGCGTGGAGCGCCAGCGCGACGCCATGCTGAGTGGTGAGAAGATCAATCTTACCGAACATCGCGCGGTGCTGCACACGGCCTTGCGTATGCCGCGTGGCAAGGCGCTGACCATCGACGGCCAGGACATCGCGCACGACGTGCACGCGGTGCTGGACCACATCAAGGACTTCACCGACCGCGTGCGCAGCGGCGCCTGGCTGGGCCACACCGGCAAGCCGATCACCGACGTCGTCAACATCGGCATCGGCGGCTCGGACCTGGGCCCGAAGATGGCGGTGCTGGCATTGCGCTCGTATGCGCATCCGCGCCTGAAGATGCACTTCGTCTCCAACGTCGACGGCCATGACATGGACGCCGCGCTGGCGCAGGTCAATCCCGAGACCACGCTGTTCATCATCGCCTCCAAGACCTTCGTCACCGCCGAGACCATGCTCAACGCCGGCACCGCCCGCACCTGGTTCCTGCAATCGGCCAAGGAAGAGGACCTGGCGCGCCACTTCGTCGCCGTCTCCACCAACACCGAGGCGGTCAAAGCCTTCGGCATCGATCCGGCCAATATGTTCCCGTTCTGGGACTGGGTCGGCGGCCGTTATTCGGTATGGTCGGCGATCGGCCTGGCGGTGGCGCTGGCGGTGGGCTACGGCTACTTCACCGATTTCCTGGGCGGCGCGCATGCGATGGACGAACACTTCCGCGTAGCGCCGCTGGAACAGAACATGCCGGTGCTGCTGGCGATGATCGGCTTCTGGAACCGCCAGTTCCTCAACGCCGCTTCGCTGTCGATCGCGCCATATCACCAGGACCTGAGCCGCTTCCCGGCCTACCTGCAACAGCTGGACATGGAGAGCAACGGCAAGCGCGTCACGCGCGGCGGCGCCGAAGTCGATACGCCTACCTGCCCGGTGGTGTGGGGCGAGTGCGGCACCAATGCGCAACACGCTTACTTCCAGCTGCTGCACCAGGGCACCGACGTCACGCCGATCGACTTCATCGCCGCGCTGCGCGCCACGCATGATCTGGCGGGACATCATGATTCGCTGCTGGCCAACTGCTTCGCGCAATCGGAAGCCTTCATGACCGGCAAGACCGCCGGTGAAGTGCGTGCCGACCTGACCGCGCAGAAGCTGAGCGAAGCCGAGATCGACGAGCTGGTGCCGCACAAGACCTTCCCCGGCAACCGTCCGTCCAACACCATCTTGATGGACCAGTTGACGCCGTCCACGCTGGGTGCGCTGATCGCGCTGTATGAGCACAAGACCTTTGTGCAGGGCGTGATCTGGGACGTCAACAGCTTCGACCAGTGGGGCGTGGAGCTGGGCAAAGTCCTGGCCAAGAACATCCATGCGGAACTGACCGGCGACATCAAGCCGGAACGCCACGACAGTTCCACCAATGGCCTGATCATCATGGCCAAAGCCGCCCAGCACATTTAACCGCCAGTCATCCCCGCGCAGGCGGGAATCCATACTGAGCCTACGTAGCAGGCGTTCTATGGATTCCCGCCTACGCGGGAATGACGGTTCATCGGATAACAATGAAATGAGTACCTATCCAATCGAAGTAGCCTACGACGCCGTCATGCAAACCGGCGAGTGCCCGCTGTGGCACGCGCAGGAGCAGGCGCTGTACTGGGTCGACATCCCCGCCTTCACCGTGCACCGGCTCGATCCGGCCAGCGGCGCGCACCGCTCGTGGAAGCTGTCGAGCGAACCGGCCACGCTGGCCGTCAGCGACCAGGGCGGCCTGGTGGTCGCCATGCGCAGCGGCTTCGCCCACCTCGACACCGGCAGCGATGAAGTACGCCTGACCGAAATCGCCGCCGCGCCCTACGACACCGCCATCACCCGCTTCAACGACGGCCACGTCGACGGCGCCGGACGCTTTTGGGTCGGCACCATCTACGAACCGCGCGACAAGCCGGCCGCCGAGATGTTCGTGCTGGAACGCGGCGCGATCCGCAAGGCCTGGTCGGGCGGCATGACCAATTCGAATGGCCTGGGCTTCAGCCCGGACTACAGCGCCATGTATCACGCCGACACCAGCGCCCACCGCGTCACCAAGCTGGACTTCGACGTCGCCACCGGCGCCGTCTCCAACCAGCGCCTGCTGCACCAGTTCTCGATGGACAAGGAAAACAACTACGGCGGCCGTCCCGACGGCGCCGCGGTCGATAGCGAAGGCAATTACTGGGTGGCGATGTTCGAAGGCGCGCGCCTGGCCAAGCTGTCGCCCACCGGCGAGTTGATCGGCGAGATCGCGCTGCCGGTGCGCTGCCCGACCATGATGGCCTTCGGCGGCGCCGACCTGCGCACACTGTATGTCACCAGCGCAGGCGCCCGTCCGGCGCCGGAATTGGCGCAGTTCCCGCTCAGCGGCAAGCTGCTGTCCATTCGCGTCGACGTGGCCGGCCGCACGGAGCCGGCCTATATCGAATAAACTATATGCTGCAGTCGCAGCATATGTAGTAAATTTTCTTGCAAAACGACAAATCGTGTAGTAAATTTACAGTCACGACTAGTAATCCCTCTTTCAGCACTCTACATACTGCGAATAATTATGGCTCTTACCGATTTTGACCTGGTTCTGTTTGGCGGCAGCGGCGATCTGGCGATGCGCAAATTGCTGCCGGCGATGTACGCCCGCGACGTCGCCAATGACTTGCCCGCCACTGCCCGCATCATCTGCGTCGGCCGCGCCGACGCCAGCCAGCAGGACTTCCTGCATACGGTAGAGACCACGTCCAAGCCGCACATCAAGTCGCCGGCCGTGACGCCCGCCGCCTGGGCCAAGTTCACCGCCCGCATCGTGTATGTGTCGCTCAACGCCACCGACTCCGACAGCTACAAGTCGCTGGTCGAGGCGCTGCGCAAGGACGACGCCATCACCAAGGTCTACTACCTGGCGACGCCGCCGGCGATCTTCTCGCAGATCTGCGAGAACCTGAAGGCCAACGGCCTGGTGACCAAGAACTCGCGCGTGGTGCTGGAAAAGCCGCTGGGCCGCGACCTGGCCTCGGCCAAGCAGATCAACGCCGAAGTGGGCCAAGTCTTCGAGGAATCGCAGATCTACCGTATCGACCACTACCTGGGCAAGGAGACCGTGCAGAATCTGCTGGCCCTGCGCTTCGGTAACATCCTGTTCGAGCCGCTGTGGCGCCGCGAGTGGATCTCCGACGTGCAGATCACCATCGCCGAGAAGCTGGGCGTGGGCAACCGCATGGGCTACTACGACACCTCGGGCGCGCTGCGCGACATGCTGCAAAACCACCTGCTGCAACTGCTGTGTATCGTCGCCATGGAACCGCCGACCTCGATCGCGCCGGACGCCGTGCGCGACGCCAAGCTGCAAGTGCTGCGTTCGCTGAAAAAATTCACCCCGACCACGCTGGCGCAGAACATCGTGCGCGGCCAGTACCGCGCCGGCCACGTCGATGGCAAGGCTGTACCGAGCTACCGCGACGAGCCGGATGCGCCGGAACATTCGCGCACCGAGACCTTCGTGGCGATGAAGGCGGAAATCGATACCTGGCGTTGGGCCGGCGTGCCGTTCTACCTGCGCACCGGCAAGCGCATGGCCGACGGCCTGGCCGAGATCGTGGTGCGCTTCAAGCAGATCCCGCACTCGATCTTCGCGCAGCCGACCAACAGCTTCCAGCCCAACTCGCTGGTCATCCGCCTGCAGCCGGACGAAGGCCTGCGCATGAACCTGATGGCGAAGACGCCGGGCGACGGCATGCGCCTGAAACAGGCCGAGCTGGAACTGGACTTCCGCGAATCGTTCAAATCGCCGCGCATGGACGCTTACGAGCGCCTGCTGCTCGACGTGCTGCGCGGCCAATTGACCCTGTTCATGCGCGGCGACGAGCTGGAAGCGGCGTGGGAATGGGTCGAGCCTATCCTGAACAACTGGGAGGCCGACGACAGCTTCCCTATCCCTTACGCTTCCGGCACGTGGGGCCCTGCCGCCGCGTCGGCACTGATCGGCCGCGATGGCCTCCAGTGGCGCGAAGAAGCTTTGCCTGAGGACTAAATGCTTTTAGATTCCATCCGCACCCAGCTCGACTCGCTCTCCAAATCGGAGCGCAAGGTCGCGCTGGCCGTGCTTGATCATCCGGGCCAGACGGTCAGCCAGAACATCACGGCGCTCGCCAAGAGCGCGCAGGTGTCCGAGCCGACCGTGGTGCGTTTTTGCCGCACGCTGGGTTACGACGGCTGGCATGAGTTCAAGCTCAAGCTGGCGCAAGGCCTGGCGCTGGCCCTGCCCGGCCTGAACGAACAGCCGACCCAGGACGACCTCGCGGCCGACCTGGTCAACAAGATCTGCAGCCGTTCGATCAACACCCTGCTGGACCTGCGCAACAACCTCGACCCGGAAGCGATCCAGCGGGCGCTGGACATCCTGTCCAAGGCCAACAAGATCGAGTTCTACGGCCAGGGCACCTCCGGCATCGTGGCGGCGGACGCGCAGCACAAGTTCTTCCGCTCCGGCGTGCCGACGGTGGCCTATGCCGACCCGCACATCCACAGCATCGCCGCCGCCCTGCTGCGCACCGGCGACGCGGTGGTGGCCATTTCGCAGCGCGGCAACAGCCCGTCGCTGGTGCGCTCGATCAAACTGGCGCGCCGCGGCGGCGCCGACGTCATCGTGCTGGCGCCGTCCGGCACGCCGCTGGCGGACATGGCGACGGTGCTGATCCCGATCGACCTGATCTTCAACATCGATCCCTACACGCCGATCTCGGCGCGCCTGGCCTATCTGGTGGTGATCGACGTGCTGGCGGTAGGACTGGCGCTGCAACGCGGCCCCGAGTTCCGCAAGAAGATGCAGAACGCCCAGAAGGCGCTGCAAGAGTTCGACCTGCAATTCGACTCCTTCATCGGCTGACCACCCCGGACAACAAAGGTTCTTGACGTCTTGCGACACGTGTCACATAATGCGTGACACCTGTCGCATAGAGGCGTCGCATGGCCATTTCCACTTTCCTGATTTTCCGTTTCCTGCTTGCCAGCCTGGGCTGCGTCGCCGCCGGCCTGGTGGTGTGGGCATTGACCGCCGCTTGCCGCCGCTACCTGCCCCAAGTCGCCGTGCAGCGCTCCATCTGGCTGCTGGGCCAGATGACGATCATCGCGACCTTCCTGGTCATCCTGCTGCCGCACAGCGAGCGGCTGCGCCTGCTTCCGCCGATTGAACTCCCCGAAACCATGCTGGCCGCCCCTGCCGCGCAGGAACATGCCGCCACGCCTGCACCGGCCGCCGCCATGGTCGCTGGCGGCAACGCGACGACCGATTACCGCGCCTGGCTGACCGGGGCCGCGCAAGCCTGGCTGTCGCTCTACTTGCTGGGGCTGGCCTACACCACGGGCCGCGTGCTGCAAGCGCACCGCACGCTGAACGGCCTGGCCGCCACCGGCGAGCGCCTGGCCACACCGGGCCTGCACCACGGCCTGGATCAGTGCCTGCATCAGAGCCCAGCGCAGGCCGCGACGCCCGCGCCATCGCTCACCGTCATCGAAGTCGACGCGCCGATATCGCCTATGCTGTTCGGCTGGTTCCGCCCGCGTCTGCTGCTGCCGCGCCATCTGCGCAGCTTCGACCCAGAGCAGCAGCAAATGATCGTCGAACACGAACTCATGCATCTGCGCCGGCACGACCTGCAATGGATGAGCACCGGCATCGTGCTGCAAACGCTGCTCTGGTTCAATCCCTTCATGCGCCTGCTGCGCGACAACCTGGCCTGGGCGCAGGAGCTCGGCTGCGACCGCGACGTGCTGCGCAACCGGCCGCCCGCACAGCGCAAAGCGTATGCGGCCGCGCTGGTGGCGCAGCTGCGCTTGCAGCCGCATCCGGTCACGCATCGGGCCAAGACAGCGTTGGCCTTCGGCGGCGTCAGCGCCCACACAGTGGCGGCACGCATCAGTCTGATCCGCGAACCGGACGCCACGCCGCACGGGCCGTGGGCGCGCGGCGCCGCCGTCGCCGGCCTGGCGGGCATCTTCGCCACCAGCCTGGTATTCCAGCCCGCCCTGGCCGACCGCGCCGCCACGCCGGCGCAGGCGGCAGCACCGGCCACCTTCAGCTGCACGGAAATGGTCGATGCCGCCAGCGGCGCGCGACTGGTTCATGACGGCCATTGCGACGAGCGCGTCACACCGGCATCCACCTTCAACATCGCCGTCAGCCTGATGGGCTATGACAGCGGCATACTGCGCGACGAACATTCCCCCAGCCTGCCGTTCAAGCCCGGCTATATCGACTGGAACCCCGACTGGCGCGCCACGACCGACCCGACCAGCTGGATACGCAACTCGACCGTGTGGTACGCGCAGCAGGTGACAGCCAATCTGGGCGCGCGCCGCTTCCAGCAGTATCTGAACAGCTTCGGCTACGGCAACCTGGATATCTCGGGCGACGCCGGCAAGGACAACGGCCTGGCCATGTCCTGGATCGCGTCCAGCCTGAAGATATCGGCGGCCGAGCAGACGGCCTTCCTGCGCAAGGTCGTCAACCGACAGTTGCCACTGTCGGCCCATGCCTACGAGATGACCGCCCGCCTCACCGCACTGGGCACCTTGCCGAACGGCTGGCAAATCCACGGCAAGACCGGTACCGCCTCGCCGGTGCTGGCCAACGGCAGCGACGACCAACGGCACAGCTACGGCTGGTTTGTCGGCTGGGCCACCAAGGACGGGCGCACCGTGGTCTTTTCCCGCCTGGTACTGGCGGACAAACAGGCCGGCTCCGCCGCCGGCCCCAGAACCAGGGACGCGTTCCTGCGCGATCTGCCTGCGCAACTGGACGCGCTCTAAACACACGCAACACCACCAAAGGAGTCGTATGAATTTTCGCCACATCATATTGGGGGCGCTGGCTAGTCTCGTCCCTATTTCCGCCGCCCACGCCGCCGAAGTGTGCACGGCGCTTGCCGACAGCAACGGTCCGACCTTATTCCAGCGGGGCGAATGCCAGCGCCAGGTGACGCCGGCGTCCACCTTCAAGATCGCCATCAGCCTGATGGGCTACGACGCCGGCATCCTGAAAGACCAGCGCACGCCCAAGCTGCCGTTCCACGAAGGCTATGTCGACTGGCGTGCCGACTGGCGCCAGGATACCGATCCCGCCATGTGGATGACGAACTCGGTGGTCTGGTACTCGCAGCAAGTGACGCAGCAACTGGGCATGCAGCGCTTCGCCGGCTACGCCAGCAAATTCAAGTACGGGAACGCCAACGTCGCGGGCGATGCCGAACATGACGGCCTGACCTTGTCGTGGATATCGTCATCGCTGAAGATCTCGCCGCTGGAGCAGCTGACCTTCCTGAACAAGGTGGTCAACCGCCAGCTGGGCGTCAGCGCCCACGCCTACGACATGACCGCGCGTTTGACGCAGCGCGACCAGCCGCTGGCGGGATGGCGCATCCACGGCAAGACCGGCGCCGCCTCCGGCTACGGCTGGTACGTGGGCTGGGCAAGCAAGGGCAAGCGCAGCTTCAGCTTCGCGCACCTGATGCAAAGGGACGACACGCAGCCGAAGGATGTCTCGACCGGCGTGCTGGCGCGCGAGGCGCTGCTCAAGGAACTCCCGCTGTTATTGGGCTCCGTGGAGCAAGAGGCACTGCTCAGGGAAACGGTGGACCAGACCATCGAGCCGCTGATGAAAAAATACGATGTCCCCGGCATGGCGCTGGCGCTCACCGATCACGGCAAAAACTACGTCTTCAACTACGGCCTCGCCTCGCGGGAAACCCGCCGCCCGGTCGACCGCGACACGCTGTTCGAGGTCGGCTCGGTCAGCAAGACGCTGGTGGCCACGCTGGCCACCTACGCGCAAGCCCAGGGCCGGTTGGCGCTGTCCGACCAGGTCAGCCAGCATATGCCGGCGCTGCGCGGCAGCAGTTTCGACCACATCAACCTGATCCACCTGGGCACGCACACAGCCGGCCAATTCCCGATGCATGTGCCCGACAACATCAAGAACTACGATCAGCTGATGGACTACTACCGAAGCTGGCAACAGCCGGCCAGCGCCGCCGGCACCAGCCGAACCTACTCCAACCTGACTATCGGCCTGCTGGGCATGGTCAGCGCCCAGAGCATGGGGCTGCCATTTGCGGACGCGATGGAAACCCGGCTGCTGCCCGCGCTGGGCATGCGGCAAACCTACATCAAGGTGCCGGCGGACCAGATGAAGCACTACGCCCAGGGCTATAACGATGCCAATGCGCCGGTGCGCGTCCATCCCGCTGTGCTGGAACCCGAGGCTTACGGCATCAAGACCACGGCGGCGGACCTGATCCGTTTCGTCGACGCCAACCTGGGCCAGACTGCACTGGACAATCCGCTGCGCCAGGCGGTCGAGGCCACGCATATCGGCTACTTCAAGGTCGGCAAGATGACCCAGGATCTGATCTGGGAACAATATCCCACCGCCGCAGGCCTGCCGGGCCTGCTGGTCAGCGCGTCCGAACAGGTGACCTGGAAGAGCAATCCGGCCACGCCGCTGACGCCGCCGCTGGCGCCGCAAGCCGATACGCTGCTCCACAAGACCGGATCGACCGGCGGCTTCGGCGCCTACGTGCTCTTCAGCCCCGGCCGGAAAACCGGCATCGTCATGCTGTCCAACAAATTCTATCCCGGCGCAGCGCGGATCGAGGCCGCCTACCGCATCCTGTCGCAGCTGGAACAACGCCAGGAATGAGCTTGCCTAAACGGCAAACTGACCTTTATTGCGTGTCAATATGGAGACTGTTGAATTTCGCTTTCTTTAACAATTGTTCACGGTTGAGTACAATAAGGCAAGCCTCACTCCCCTTAACCGACTGGCAGCGCACATGAACCAACTCGAACAGCTCAAGAAATTCACCACCGTAGTCGCCGACACCGGCGATTTCCAGTCCATCCAGGCCTACACCCCGCGCGACGCGACCACCAATCCTTCGCTGATCCTGAAGGCGGTGCAGAAGGATGAATACAAGCCGCTGCTGGAAAAAGCCGTGCGCGACAACCTCGACAACTCGATCGCCGAGACCATCGACCACCTGCTGATCGCCTTCGGCAAGCAGATCCTGCGCATCATCCCGGGCCGCGTATCGACCGAAATCGACGCCCGCCTGTCGTTCGACGTCGAAGGCTCGGTGGCCAAGGGCCGCGAGCTGATCAAGCTGTACGAGCAGGCCGGCATCGAGCGCGAGCGCGTGCTGATCAAGATGGCCGCCACCTGGGAAGGCATCCGCGCCGCCGAGATCCTGGAAAAAGAAGGCATCCGCTGCAACATGACCCTGCTGTTCTCGCTGGGCCAGGCCATCGCCTGCGCCGAAGCGGGCGCGCAGCTGATCTCGCCGTTCGTCGGCCGCATCTACGACTGGTACAAGAAGACCGCCGGCATCGACTACGTCGGCGCCGAAGATCCGGGCGTGCAGTCGGTCAAGCGCATCTACAACTACTACCGCAAGTTCGGCTACAAAACCGAAGTGATGGGCGCGAGCTTCCGCAACACCGGCCAGATCCTGGAACTGGCCGGCTGCGACCTGCTCACCATCAGCCCGGACCTGCTGCAACAGCTGGCCGACAGCAACGCCCCGGTCGAGCGCAAGCTGAGCTCGGAGACCGTACCGGGCGCCGGCATCATCAAGCTGTCGCAGGACGAGAAGACCTTCCGCTTCCAGCTCAACGAAGACCAGATGGCTTCCGAAAAGCTGGGCGAAGGCATCCGCGCCTTCTGCGCCGACTCGGGCAAGCTGAAGCAAATCATCTCAGGCATGCGCTGATCCAGCGCCGGCCAGGACATCAAGGCGGTAACGCGGCGCAAGCCGTGTTGCCGCCTTTTTTACTTTGTTGCCGTACAAAACGTTACATTACTGGCTGTATTACAATGTTGCGACCCTAGCCAGCCACCCCGCCTGGCCGATCAAGCGCACCATATCAAACTTTTTACGAGAACCATCCATGAGATCAGTACCTCGTTACACTGCCGCCGTTTTCGCCTTATCCCTGCTGGCCGCCTGCGGCGACAAAGCCGCCGCTCCCGGCGCCCCGCCGCCCGCCACTGTCGCCGTCATCACCGTCGCTCCCGCCGCCGTCACCCTGAGTACCGAACTGCCGGGCCGCACGGAAGCATCGCGCATCGCGCAGGTGCGCGCGCGCACGGCCGGCATCGTGCTGCAACGGGTGTTCAAGGAAGGCGGCGACGTCAAGGCCGGCGAGGTACTGTTCCGCATCGATCCCGCCAGCTTCCAGGCTTCCTACGACAGCGCGCAGGCGGCCGTCGCCAAGGCCGAGGCCAACCTGGCCCAGGCCGATTTAAAGGTAAAACGATATAAACCGTTGTTGGCGGCGCAAGCCGTCAGCCAGCAGGAGTACGACGACGCCGTCACCGCGCAGAAGCAGGCCGCCGCCGACCTGGCCACGTCCAGGGCCGCGCGCACCAACGCCGGCCTGACCCTGGGCTACGCCACCGTGACCTCGCCGATCTCCGGCCGCATCGGCCGCGCGCTGGTGACCGAGGGCGCCCTGGTGGGACAAGGCGAAGCGACGCCGATGGCCACCGTGCAGACGCTGGACCCGATCTACGTCACCATCACCCAGTCGTCGACCGAGCTGCTGAAACTGCAACGCGCGCTCGCCAGCGGCAAGATCAAGGGCGCCGGCAAGAACGAGGCGCGCGTCACCTTGGTCACCGAAGACGGCCAGGCTTACCCGCAAGCGGGCAAGCTGCTGTTCTCGGACGTGTCGGTGGACGAGAGCACCGGCGCGGTATCGATGCGCGCCGCCTTCCCGAATCCCGACCACACCCTGCTGCCCGGCATGTACGTGCGCGCGCGGCTGGACCAGGGCGTCAACGACGCCGCCATCACCGTGCCGCAGCAGGCCGTGGTGCGCAGTCCGGAAGGCTCGTCGGTGCTGGTCGTCGGCGCCGACAACAAGGTGCTGGCGCAGCCGGTCACCGCCACCGCCAACGACGGCCAGAACTGGGTGGTCAGCTCCGGCCTCAAAGGCGGCGAGCGCATCGTGGTCGAAGGCTTCCAGAAAGCCAAGCCTGGCGCCACGGTCAATCCGCAGCCGTGGAAAGGCCCCGCCGGCGCAGCTCCCGCAGCAGCACCGGCGCCGGCGCCGGTCGCTTCCGCCGCAGTCAAATAACCCCCGGGAGTCCTGATGGCCAAGTTTTTCATCGATCGCCCCGTGTTTGCGTGGGTGATCGCACTCTTCATACTGCTGGGCGGGATGCTGGCGATCACGGTCTTGCCCGTGTCGCAGTACCCGACCATCGCGCCGCCATCGATCGTGGTGACGGCC
This sequence comes from Duganella sp. S19_KUP01_CR8, assembly GCF_036688705.1. Taxonomy (NCBI): domain Bacteria; kingdom Pseudomonadati; phylum Pseudomonadota; class Betaproteobacteria; order Burkholderiales; family Oxalobacteraceae; genus Duganella; species Duganella sp. S19_KUP01_CR8. The sequence continues at coordinate 20,738 of NZ_JAQQPR010000042.1, forward strand.
AACTACCCCGGCGCCACCGCGCAGGTGCTGGACGACGCCGTCACCAGCGTGATCGAACAGGAGATGAACGGCGCCGACGGCTTGCAGTACGTCGAATCGTCCAGTGAGGCCAGCGGCGCCGTCACCATCACCGTCACCTTCGTCCCCGGCACCAATCCGGACCTGGCGGCGGTCGATGTGCAGAACCGCATCAAGCGCGTGGAGTCGCGCCTGCCGGCCGCCGTCACGCAGCAGGGCGTGCAGGTCAACAAGGCGCGTTCCAACATCCTGATGTTCGTCGGCCTGACCTCGACCGACGGCCGCCTCGACCCGACCGGCCTGGGCGACTACCTGGCCCGCAACGTGGTCAATGAAGTCAAGCGCATCCCCGGCGTGGGCCAGGCGCAGTTGTTCGGCACCGAGCGCGCGATGCGCATCTGGGTCGATCCGGCCAAGTTGATCGGCCTGAAGATGAACATGGCCGACGTCACCGCCGCCATCCGCGCGCAGAACGCGCAGGTCACCTCCGGCACGCTGGGCGATTTGCCGAGTCCCGCCAAGCAGACCTTCTCCGCGCCGATCGTGGTCACGGGCCAGCTGTCGTCCACCACCGAATTCGGCCAGATCGTGCTGCGCGCGAATCCCAACGGATCGCTGGTGCGCTTGAAGGACGTGGCGCGCGTCGAAATGGGCGGCGCCAGCTTCAACATCAACGCGCGCCTGAACGGTGCGCCGTTTTCGGCGATCGCGGTGCAGCTGTCCCTGACCGGCAACGCGCTGCAAACGGCGACCGCCGTGCGCGAGAAGATGGACCAGCTGGCCAAGTTCTTCCCGCCGGGCGTCAAGTACACCATCCCTTACGACACCTCGCTGTTCGTCAAGATCTCGATCGAGGAAGTGGTCAAGACGCTGCTGGAAGCGGTGCTGCTGGTGTTCCTGGTGATGTACCTGTTCCTGCAAAACTTCCGCTACACCCTGATCCCGACCATCGTGGTGCCGGTGGCGCTGATGGGCACCTTCGCGGCGATGCAGCTGTTCGGCTTCTCGATCAACGTGCTGACCATGTTCGGCATGGTGCTGGCGATCGGCATCCTGGTCGATGACGCCATCGTGGTGGTGGAAAACGTCGAGCGCATCATGAGCGAGGAAGGCCTGTCGCCGCGCGACGCCACCCGCAAGGCGATGACGCAGATCACCGGCGCCATCATCGGCATCACGCTGGTGCTGATCGCCGTGTTCATTCCGATGGCCTTCTTCGGCGGCGCGGTCGGCGCGATCTACCGCCAGTTCTCGCTGGCGATGGTGTCGGCCATGCTGTTCTCGGCGCTGATGGCGCTGACCTTGACGCCGGCGCTGTGCGCCACCATTTTGAAACCGGTGGAAGCCGGCCATCATCATGAGAAGAAAGGCTTCTTCGGCTGGTTCAACCGCAAGTTCGCGGTGACCGCCACCGGCTACCAGGGCGTGATCGCCAAGATGATCAAGCGCACCGGCCGTTATCTGGTGGTGTTCGCGCTGATCTGCGGCGTGGTGGGCTGGCTGTATGCGCGCCTGCCGTCGTCGTTCCTGCCGAACGAGGACCAGGGCTATTTGATCGCCAACGTGCAGCTGCCGGCCGGCGCCTCGACCAGCCGCACGCAAGCCGTGCTGGCGCAGGCCGACGCCTACTTCCGCAAGCAGCCGGGCGTGGCCCGCACCATCGCGGTGGCGGGCTTCAGCTTCTCCGGCAACGGCCAGAACGCCGGCCTGGTGTTCATTCCGCTGAAGGACTGGAAGGAACGCGGACCGGAAGAATCGGCGCAGGCGATCGCGCAGCGCGCGTTCGGCGCGCTGTCCAGCATCCCGGACGCGATCATCTTCCCGCTGTCCCCGCCGCCGATCCGCGAGCTGGGTAACGCCACCGGCATCACCGCGCGCCTGCAGGACCGCAGCGCGCTCGGTCACGATGCGCTGATCGCGGCGCGCAACCAGCTGCTCGGCATGGCCGGCAAGAGCGCCATCCTCAAGGGCCTGCGTCCTGAGGGACTGGAGGACGCGCCGCAGCTGCAAGTCGATATCGACCGCGAGAAGGCCAATGCGCTGGGCGTGACGTTCGCCGACATCAACTCGATGATGTCGACCGCGCTCGGTTCGTCCTACGTCAACGACTTCGCCAGCAGCGGGCGCCAGCAGCGCGTGATCGTGCAGGCCGACGCGCCGCGCCGTCTGCAGCCGGCCGACATCATGCAGCTCAACGTGCGCAGCGCGGCCGGCACCATGGTGCCGTTCTCCTCGTTCGCCAGCTCGCACTGGATCCAGGGTCCGGTGCAGCTGGTGCGCTACAACGGCTACCCCGCCATCAAGCTGACCGGCGATGCAGCCCCTGGCCGCTCGACCGGCGAGGCGATGGACGAACTGGAACGCCTGGCGGCGCAGCTGCCGCCGGGCTTCAGCATCGAATGGACCGGCCAGTCGCTGGAAGAGAAGACTTCCGGCTCGCAGGCGCCGATGCTGTTCGCGCTGTCGCTGCTGGCCGCCTTCCTGGTGCTGGCGGCGCTGTATGAAAGCGAATCGATACCGGTGGCGGTGCTGCTGGTGGTGCCGCTGGGGATCCTGGGCGCGCTGCTGGGCGCCACCATGCGCGGGCTGCCGAACGATGTGTACTTCAAGGTCGGCCTGATCGCCATCATCGGCCTGTCGGCCAAGAACGCGATCCTGATCATCGAATTCGCCAAGGACCTGCAGGCGCAGGGCAAGGGCCTGGTCGAGGCGACGCTGGAGGCGGTGCACCTGCGCTTCCGGCCTATCATCATGACCTCGCTGGCCTTCATCCTCGGCGTGCTGCCGCTGGTGATCGCCACCGGCGCGGGATCGGCCAGCCAGCGCGCCATCGGCACCGGCGTGATGGGAGGCATGATCACGGCCACGGTGCTGGCGGTGTTCCTGGTGCCGGTGTTCTTCGTCGTGATCCGCAAGATCTTCAAGGGCAGCGAACGCCAGCGCAAACTGGCCGCACATGAAATGAACGATAAGAACCATGAAACCTATGATTAAGTTTGTCCATAAGCCTGCCCTGACTTTGCTGGCCGCGGCCGTGCTGTCGGCCTGCTCGCTGGCGCCGGTCTACCAGCGCCCCGCCGCGCCCATCGCCGGCAGCTACGCGATGGACACGGCCGGCGCCGCCGCCAAGACCGGCTTCGCCACCGTGCTGGCCGGCCCGGGCCAGAAGGACGCCGTCGATACAGGCTGGCGCGAATACTTCAGCGATCCACGCCTGCAGCAGCTGATCGCCGCCGCGCTGGAAAACAACCGCGACCTGCGCACCGCCGCGCTGCGTATCGAGGAAGCGCGCGCGCAGTACGATATCCAGTCGGCCGACCGCCGGCCCAACCTCAACGCCAACGCGGCCGTCACCAAGGCCAAGACGCCGGCCTTCCTGTCGCCGAGCGGCCAGACCAGCATCGGCAAGCGCTACGACGCCGGGCTGGCGATATCCGCCTTCGAGCTGGATTTCTTCGGCCGCGTGAAAAGCCTGAACGATGCGGCGCTGGCGGCCTACCTGGCCACCGAGGAAGCGCGCCAGGCGGCGCAAATCAGCCTGGTGGCGCAGGTGGCGCAAGCCTATTACACCGAGCGCGCCTACGCCGAGCAGTACGCGCTGGCGCAGCAGACCTACGAGGCCCGCGCCCGCACCTACAAGTTGACGCAGCAGCGCGCCGAAGTGGGCGCCTCGTCGCGGCTGGACCTGCGCTCCAACGAGACGCTGATGGAAACCGCGCGCGCCGCCGCGTTGACGCTGGCGCGCCAGCGCGCACAGGCGAACAACGCATTGACGCTGCTGGTCGGCCAACCGGCCAGCGCCGCCGGCACCGGCGCCATGCCTAGCGACCTGCAAATCGACGTCCTGAGCGCGCTGCCGACCGGCCTGCCGTCGGACCTGCTGGCGCGCCGTCCCGACATCCGCGCCGCCGAGCAGCGCCTGCAGTCGGCCAACGCCAACATCGGCGCCGCGCGCGCCGCCTTCTTCCCGCGCATCAGCCTGACGGCCGCGCTGGGCAGCAGCAGCCCGTCGCTGAACGGCCTGTTCGACGGCGGCTCGGGCAGCTGGTCGTTCGCGCCACAGCTGACCTTGCCGATCTTCGACGCCGGCCGCAACCGCGCCAACCTGGGCCTGGCCGAGGCGCGCAAGAACCTGGCCGTGGCCGACTACGAGAAGACCATCCAGACCGCCTTCCGCGAAGTAGCCGACGCGCTGGCCGCGCGCGACTACCTGGGTGAACAGGTATCGGCGCAGCGCGCCGTGCAGGAAGCGCAAGCGGATCGCCTGAAACTGCTGCAACTACGCTTCGACAACGGCGTCGCTAGCTCGCTGGACGTGCTGGACGCGCAGCGCGAGCTATTCAGCGCACAACAAACGCTGGTGCAAGCCCGCCTGCTGCGCACCACCAGCGCCATCGACCTGTACCGCGCCCTCGGCGGCGGCGTAAAATAACCGCAGTCATTCCCGCGCAGGCGGGAATCCATACAACGCATCTGTAGCAAGCTCAGTATGGATTCCCGCCTGCGCGGGAACGACGGAGTTTCCTTTTCCGACTACGACGATGACCTCTCCGATCACCATCCGCCTGGGCGCGCGCGCCCGCCAGCGTATCGCCGCCGAGGGCGTAAGGGCGGCCGATGTCGCCATCGTGCCGGCCGCCGCCGGCGGTCCGAAGGGCCTGATCCTGCACGGCCTCGACTGCTGGATGTTCGGCGGCTGGCTGCAGGCCGCGCCGCGCCCGCGCAAGCTGGTCGGCGCCTCGATCGGCGCCTGGCGCATGGCGGCGTCGGCCTTCGACGATCCGGTCGCCGCCCACCGGCGCCTGGCCCGCCTGTACGCCGGCCAGCGCTATCCGGCCAAGGTCACCGCCGCCTACGTCAGCCAGACCGTCCGCGCCCTGCTCGACGAACTGCTCGACGGCCGCGCCGCCGAGGCGGTCCATCATGCCGAGCACCATGTCTCGGTGCTGACCATGCGCGGCGTCGGCCCGCTGGCCCGCACCAACGGCCAGCGCTGGCGCGAGGTGGCCGGCTTCGTGCGCGCGGCGGCCGGCAACGCGCTGTCGCGCCGGCGCCTGGCGGGGGCGATGGAACGGGTGGTGTTCCACAACACCCGCGACGACGCCGCCTGGCTGCGCCAGCAGTTCGACGCCTTCACCGGCCATTTCGTCGGCCTCGACGAGGCCAACCTGCGCGACGCGCTGCTGGCCTCGGGCTCGATCCCGCTGCTGCTCGAAGCGGTGTCGGGCATCGCCGGCGCGCCCGACGGCGCCTACTGGGACGGCGGCCTGATCGACTACCACCTGCACCTGCCCTACCAGCGCGATCCCGGCCTGGTGCTGTACCCGCATTTCAACGACTACATCGTGCCCGGCTGGCTGGACAAATCGATGCCATGGCGCCGCGCCCGCGCCGGCGCCCACAACCCGGCGCTGGACAACGTGATCCTGGTGTCGCCGTCGGCCGACTTCGTCTCCCGGCTCCCCAACGGCAAGCTGCCCGACCGCAAGGACTTCCAGTTCTACGGCCAGGACCACGCCGCCCGCAGCCGCGACTGGACCCGCGCCATCGTCGAGAGCGAACGCCTGGCCGAAGCCTTCGCCCGCTGGTGCGACAAGCCCGACCTGACCCAGGCCGCCGCCTTCTGATTGTTTCAAAAAAGCAACGCAACGCCCTGAAGTTGCATGACCGCCACGGCGCGACGGGCGCATACTTGTAGCCTGCCAGTCGCGCCGCCGGGCGCGCCTGCGCAGCCATCCCCGGGAGCGTCCATCATGAATCTACTGTCTCAGCTGCGCATCGGCACCCGCCTCGCGCTCGGTTTCGCCATCGTCCTGTTGCTCGCCATCTGCGCCACCTCGGTGGCGCTGTACAACGCCCGCGTCAACGCCGAGGCCACCCGCCACATGATGGAGAAACCGCTGGCCAAGGAACGCCTGGCCTCCGACTGGTACGTGCTGATCTACTCGGCGGTGGCGCGCACCGCGCTGATCGCCCGCAGCAGCGACGACAGTCTGTCGACCACCTTCGCCGACGTCATCGCCGACAGCAGCAAGAAGGGCGGCGAACTGATCGCCAAGCTCAAGGAGCTGATGGCCAGCGACGAGGAAAAGGCCGTGTTCGAGGCCTCCGGCGCGCTGCGCGCCACCTACCAGAAGGCCAAGACCGACATCATGAACGCCAAGAAGGCCGGCAACGCCGAGGAGGCGGAAAAGCTGTACAAGGAGGTCTTCATGCCCTCGGCCACGGCCTACCAGGGCAAGGTGCAGGCGCTGCTGACCCTGCAGCGCAAGGCGATCGACGACACCGCCCACGCGATCGACGCCGCCAACGACCGCAGCAACATGCTGCTGATGGTGCTGGCGGTGCTGATGGTGTCGATCGGCTCGCTGGCGGCGTGGGTGATCTCGCGCTCGATCACGGTGCCGCTGAAGTCGGCGCTGGAGATCGCCTCCACCGTGGCCAACGGCGACCTCACCACCCGCTTCGACGCCGAGACCAGCAAGTGCGAGATCGGCGACCTGATGACCGCGCTCAAGGGCATGAACGATGCGCTGCGCAACGTGGTCAGCCAGGTGCAGAGCGGCACCAACACCATCGCCACCGCGTCCGACGAAATCGCCGCCGGCAATATGGACCTGTCGCAGCGCACCGAGGAACAGGCCAGCTCGCTGGAGGAAACCGCCTCGTCGATGGAGCAGTTGACCAGCACCGTGCGCCAGAACGCCGAGAACGCCAAGCAGGCCAATCAGCTGGCGCAGGCGGCCTCCGACGTGGCCGAGCGCGGCGGCGCCATCGTCGGCCAGGTGGTCGACACCATGGGCTCGATCGACGCCTCGTCGCGCAAGATCGTCGACATCATTTCCGTCATCGACGGCATCGCCTTCCAGACCAACATCCTGGCGTTGAATGCCGCAGTGGAAGCGGCGCGCGCCGGCGAGCAGGGCCGCGGCTTCGCGGTGGTGGCGTCCGAGGTGCGCAACCTGGCCCAGCGCAGCGCGGCGGCGGCCAAGGAAATCAAGGAGCTGATCGGCAATTCGGTCCAGCAGGTCGACATCGGCGCCAAGCTGGTGCAGCAGGCCGGCACCACCATGGGCGACGTGGTGGCCAGCGTGCGCCGCGTGACCGACATCATGGGCGAGATCACCTCGGCCAGCAGCGAGCAAAGCATAGGCATCGACCAGGTCAACACCGCCATCACGCAGATGGACCAGGTGACGCAGCAGAACGCGGCGCTGGTGGAACAAGCTGCTGCTGCGGCGGCCAGCATGCAGGAACAGGCGGCGCGGCTGGCCGACGTGGCGGCGTCGTTCAAGCTGGGCGACGAGGGCTGGCGGCCGGCCCTGGCCCCGCCGGCGCGCGCCAAGGCGGCGCTGCCGGCGGCCCGCCCTGCCCTGGCGGCACGTCAGGCTCCGCGTCCGACGGCACCGGCGGCCCGACCGGCCGCCAAGCTGACGGCCAGCAAGCCGGCCACCGTCGGCGGCGACAAGGACTGGGAAGAGTTTTAAAAGCTAGACCGCCCGCTGGGCGTCGCGGATCGACATGCCCCACGCCGCGTTGCGGGGCAGGAAGTAGCCGGCGTCCTGCAACAGTCCCGCATAGACGCGGAATTCGCGCATATTGAGCAAGGTCGCGACATTGCCGTAGGCGGCGATGGCGGGGCTGCGGATGCCGGCCGCGTCGGGCTGGAACACGGTCAGCGGAAAGCCGTCGTTATCGTTTTCCATGTCGGCCTGGGTCAGCGCGCCGAACGCCACGTGGCGGTGCGATTCGGCGTTGTGGTGCACGCGGCGGAAGGCGCCGTTGCCGTTGACCATGCGGCCGTTGAGCAGGTTGATGCAGCGCAGGATGCGCGGCGTGACGTTGCCCATGTCGTAGTGCTCCTCGTTGCCGAAGCCGGCCGGCGCCTGCCAGCCCTGCGGGCGCGGGCGGCCGGTGCTGCTCTCCATGGTCAGCACCTTGTCGAGGTTGGTGCCGCGCTCGAACACCTGGCCCAGGCGCGGCGCCATGCCGTTCATCACCAGCCCCGGCTTGGCGATCTGCGCCGAGCTGGTGCTGCCGTAGTCGCTCCAGCGCGGGCACACCGCCATCAAATCGTAGTCGCCGGTCATCGGCCGGTTGTTGGCGCCGGCTTCGGACGAGCACATCACCTCCAGCGGCAGCAGCAGCCGCGAGGCCATGCCGTGCGCGCTGAAGTCGGTGGCGATGGTGTAGACGTGGATCTGGTAGACCGCCTCGCCCGCCGTGGGGCCGGCGCGATTCCAGCGCGCCAGGAATTCGAACAGCTGGCCGTCGCCGGAACGCTGCGCCAGCAGCGAGTAGTCGCGGGTGCCGGGCACGGCCTCCATGAACTGCAAGGCGGTGCGCGGCGGCATTTCCTCGGCCAGCAGCATCTGCAAGGTCAATTGCTCCAGCGTCAGTTCCAGCACGCGGGCGCTGGCGAAACGGTCGTTGATGCCCTTCTGGTTGGCGCGCGTGCCCTTCTGCGCCTTGCCCTGGTTGTGGCCGACCTTGCTGTAGGTGCCGTCGTACGGCACGAAGCCGGCCTGCGGTCCCCAGTCCGAGCTTTTGCCCTTGACGTGGAAATTCTTGCTGGGATAACCGTCCTCCAGCCAGCGCCGCGACCACGGCCCGGTGGAGCGGAAGATGATCACTTCGTCGAGCTCGTTGGCCACGCGCTGGCTGGCGATCATGTCGAGCCGGGTCATGCCGTTTTCCGGATCGTCGAACGAGGGGGCTAAACCAAATAAGGGCATCGCTGCTCCAGGCTGGATAGGGGTTTCCCAGTATCCAAGCCTGTCCATTTGACGTCAAGAAAAATGGTTAAAAATGCCAGCTCTTGTATCAGCCGTTGAGGAACATCTGTTGCAAATCGTTGAGGAAGCGCTGGCCCAGCTCGGTCGGCTTGATCAGCTTGTAGTCGCGGTAGAGCAACCCCTTGGCTTCGGCCGCGTTGAGGTTTTTCTCGATCGCGTTCAGGCTCAGGCCGGTGCGCTCGGCGAACAGGTTGGGGTCGAAGCCGCCGTGCAGGCGCAGCGTGTTGAGCATGAACTCGAAGCCCATGTCGTCGCGGCCGATCTCGTACTCCTCCTGCACCGGCGCGCCCAGCCGCACCTGCTCCATATAGGCCTTGGGCTGCTTGTAGCGGGCCTGGCGCAGGATGCGGTGCGGGAACGACAGCTTGGAGTGCGCGCCGGCGCCGATGCCCAGGTAGTCGCCGAATTCCCAGTAGTTCAGGTTGTGGCGGGCGCGGTGGCCTTCCTTGGCGTAGGCCGACACCTCGTACTGGCCGTAGCCGTTGGCGGCGGTCAGCTCGGCGATCAGGTCCTGCATGTCGGCGCTGGCGTCGTCGTCCGGCAGCGCCGGCGGGTACTTGGCGAACAGCGTGTTCGGCTCCATCGTCAGGTGGTACAGCGACAGGTGCGGCGGCTGGAAGGCCATCGCGGTCTCGACGTCGTGGCGCGCCTCCTCCAGCGTCTGCGACGGCAGCGCGTACATCAGGTCGAGGTTGAAGTTGTCGAAGTTGGCCAGCGCGATTTCCACCGCGCGTTTGGCTTCGTTGTCGTCGTGGATGCGGCCCAGCGCCTTCAGGTGGCGGCTGTTGAAGCTCTGGATGCCGATCGACAGGCGGTTGATGCCGCTGGCGCGGTAGGACTTGAACTTCTCGGCCTCGAAGGTGCCGGGGTTGGCCTCCATCGTGATCTCGCAGTCGCTGTCCAAGGGCAGCAGGGTGCGCACGTCCGACAGCAGGCGGTCCAGCCCGGCGGCCGACATCAGGCTGGGCGTGCCGCCGCCGATGAAAATCGTATAAATCTTGCGGCCCCAGATCAGCGGCAGCGCCATTTCCAGGTCGCTGCGCAGCGCGTCCAGGTATTCCTGTTCCGGGAAGCTCTCGCCTGCCTTGCCGTCCTTGGCTTCGTGCGAGTTGAAGTCGCAGTAAGGGCATTTCTTCACGCACCACGGGAAGTGGATGTACAGCGACAGCGGCGGCAGCGCCTGCAGGTTCAGCGAACCGGCCTGCAGGTATTTGGCGGCGACGCCGGCCGCTTCGCTGATGTCGGTGGCCGGCTTGGCTGCCTTGCTGGTGGCGCCGACGATTTTAATCGGGATCATTTCAGTTTCTCTACCAGTGCGCGCAGCGCCTGGCCGCGGTGCGACAGGGCGTTCTTTTCATCGGCCGTCAGCTCGGCGGCGCACTTGCCCAGCGCCGGGATGTAGAAGTGCGGGTCGTAGCCGAAGCCGCCGTTGCCGCGCGGGGTGGCGATCATCTCGCCGTTCCAGCGGCCGTCGGCGATCACCGGCTGCGGGTCGTCGGCGTGGCGCACGAACACCAGCACGCAGTAGTAGTACGCGGACTTGTCGGCGTGGGCGGCCAGATCGGCGATCATTTTCTCGTTGTTGCGGGCGTCCGACTTCGGCTCGCCGGCAAAGCGCGCCGAGTACACGCCGGGCGCGCCGCCCAGCGCGTTGACGCAGACGCCGGAATCGTCGGCCAGCGCCGGCAGCCCGGTCAGGCGCGCGGCGTGGCGGGCCTTTTGCAGGGCGTTTTCAACGAAGGTGTGGAACGGTTCTTCGGCCTCGGGGACGTCGTACTCGCCCTGGGCGTGGACGGAAAAGCCCACGGTGGACAGCAGTTCGTTGAATTCTTTGAGTTTGCCGGCGTTGTTGGAGGCGAGGATCAGGCGTTGGGTCATGATATGGGCTGCGTGTGGCGGTGAAGCCGACATTGTAAACCCTTTGCCCCAAACAGTCGGGGTCTGACCCCGCCGGGGGTCAGACCCCAAGCCTGCGGGGTTCGTGCGCCAGTGGTTTCCGCTTAGCCTACAATGCCGAGCGCCTGCTTCTGCAGCTTGATCAGGTCGGCGATGCCGCCCTGGGCCAGGTCCAGCAGGCGGTTCATGCCGGCGCGGTCGAAGGCGGCGCCCTCGGCCGTGCCCTGCACTTCGATGAAGTGGCCGGCGTCGTTCATCACCACGTTCATGTCGGTGTCGCAGCCGGAATCCTCGATGTAGTCCAGGTCCAGCACCGGCATGCCCTGGTAGACGCCGACCGAAATCGCCGCCACGAAGCTTTTCAGCGGAATCGCCGGCACCGCGCCGCGCGCCACCAGCTTGGAGAAGGCGTCGTACGCCGCCACCATGGCGCCGGTGATGGACGCGGTGCGGGTGCCGCCGTCGGCCTGGATCACGTCGCAGTCGAGGTGCAGGGTGCGCTCGCCAAACGCTTCCAGGTCGAACGCCGCGCGCAGCGAACGGCCGATCAGGCGCTGGATCTCCTGCGTGCGGCCGGACTGCTTGCCGCGCGCGGCCTCGCGGTCCATGCGGGTGTGGGTCGAGCGCGGCAGCATGCCGTATTCGGCGGTCATCCAGCCCTGGCCTTTGCCCTTCAGGAAGCCCGGCACCTTCTCTTCGATGCTGGCGGTGCAGATCACCTTGGTGTCGCCGCATTCGATCAGCACCGAGCCTTCGGCGTGCTTGGTGTAGTCGCGGGTCAGGCGCAGGGTGCGCAGCGCATCGACGGCGCGGCCGCTCGGACGGGATTCAAATGACATAAACAGTATTCCTTATTTTAATATTTGGGAGGATTTTTCGATGGCGCCGCGGATCTCGGCGATGGCCTTCTCGATCTCGTCGTCGTCGAAGGCGTCGACGGTGTCGCCTCGCGGCGCCGGCGCGGGCGCCTGCTCCGGCACCGGCGCGCTGTTGATCGTGGTGCTGTGCAGGTTCTGCGGCAGGGCTTCGGTCGAGATCACGGTCGACTGTTCGGCCGCCGCCAGCGTGCTGGCGCCCACGCCGTCGATCAGGGAGCTGCCCTGCCACATGATGGCCAGCGCGGTGACGTTGTCGCTGGCGCTGCCGGCCGCGCCCAGCGCCGCCTGCAGCAGGTCCGGCACCGCGCGCACCACGGTCTGGCTGTGCAGGCGCCGCACCAGTTCGTCGTCCGGCAGCATGGACCACAAGCCGTCCGAGCACAACAGCATCAAATCGCCCGGCAGCATGCCGGCGCCGCCGGAGATTTCCACCTTCGGCAGGCTGTCCGCGCCCAGGCAGTTGTACAGCTTGTTGCGGTCGGGATGGGTGGCGCGCTCGGACGGCTGCGCCAGGCCCTTGGCGATCAGGCTTTCCACGTGCGAGTGGTCGCGCGTGCGCGCCAGGATCTGGCCGTCGCGCATCCAGTACAGGCGCGAATCGCCGCAGTGCGCCCAGGTCGCCGTGTTGTGCTGGATCAGGCAGGCAACGATGGTGGTGCGCGGCGTCTCCGGCAGGCCGTGGTCGGCGCGGTACTGGTGGATGTCGCGGTGCGCCGTCAGCAAGGCCTCCTCCAGGAAGCGCTGCGGCTTTTTCACGTACGGCGTGGCCTGCTGCTGGAACAGCGCCGAAATCGATTGCAGCGCCACGGTGGCGGCGATCTCGCCGCGCAGGTGGCCGCCCATGCCGTCGGCCAGCACCAGCAGCAGCGCGTCGCGGGTGAAGCTGTAGCCCATGCGGTCCTGGTTGACCTTGCGGCCGCCGATGTGGCTTTCCTGATACACGGAGAATTGCATGGTTCCTGCCTTTTGTCGGTTAGATCAGCGTGTCGGGGCCGGTTTTGGCCTTGGGCTTGCCCCGGCCGCCCAGCCGGTCCATCAGCCCGCGCAAGCCCAGTCTGTCGATCACGCCCGGCGGCGGCGCCGGCGCGGCCGGCGCCGCCCCCCCCCACCGCAGCCGCCTGCAGCACCTTCTGCAAGGCGAACAGGCTTTGCGGGCGTTCCAGCGGGTCCAGCTCCAGGCACCAGCGCACCATCTTCACCAGTTCCGGCGTGTACAAGCCTTCCAGCTTGTCGAAATGGCCGGCCATTTTATCCTCGCCCTTGCGCTGGTCGGCCGGCTGCGGCGGCGAACCCACCATGCAGGCGAACATCGAGGCGCCGATGCTGTACACGTCCGACCACGGCCCCAGGCCGCCGGTCTTGGAATACAGCTCGGGCGGCGCGAAGCCCGGAGTGTACATCGGCGTCAAGGTCGGCATGTCGTTATTTACGGTCTGGCGGGCGGCGCCGAAGTCCAGCAGCATCGGCGTGCCGTCGGTGCGCAGGTAGATGTTGGCCGGTTTCAGGTCCAGGTGCAGCAGCTTGTTGGCGTGCACCTCGCGCAGGCCCTTGAGCACCTGCAGGAAGATGGTGCGGATGAAGGCCTCGCCCACCTTGCTGCCCTTGCTGCGCTGCCTTTGTATATGTTCTTGCAATGAATGGCCGGATTCATAGGCCATCACCATGTAAACGGTTTCGTTGGCGCGGAAGAAATTGAGCACGCTTACAACATTCGGATGGGAGATCCGGGCCAGCGCCCGGCCCTCCTCGAAGAAGCACTTGAGACCGATGCGGAACACCGGCAGATGCGCCTTGGAGATGGCCGGCACCAGTTCGCCCTCCTGCCGCAGGGCCAAAGAACTGGGTAAATATTCCTTGATCGCCACCGCCACGCCGTCGCCGTCGTACGCCAGGTAAACAATACTGAACCCACCGGACGCAATTTTCTTTACAATGCGATATCCAGCAATTTCCAGACCATCGGGTAACGGGGCGTTGTTTTGTGCAGCCATAGAGTTCCTCGCCTCAACAACCGGATTGTGTGGATAAATCACTGTTTTGTAAAGATTAAATCGGGGACATCCATTGAGCATTTCCAGTATGACGGGCTACGCGGTCGCCACCAGTGAAAGTGCGGCGGGAACACTGACTATCGAAATCAAGAGTGTCAACTCGCGATTTTTGGACCTTCAGTTTCGAATAAACGACGATTTACGAGCGCTTGAACCCGATTTGCGCTCCGCAATCATGGCGGCCATCACCCGCGGCAAGGTCGAGTTGCGCCTCAGCTTCGGCCGCAAGGCCGCGAGCACCGGCTCGCAGGCGCTGAACCTGCCGCTTTTGACCGAATTACAACGCATGCAGGCCGAAGTGAGCGGCCATTTCCCGGCCGCCGCCACCATGTCGGTGGCCGAGCTGCTGCGCTGGCCCGGCGTGATCGAGGAAGCCCAGATCGGCCAGGAGTCGCTGCAGGCCGACGTCGCCGCGCTGACCGCGCGCACCGTGCAAGCCTTCGTCCACAGCCGCCAGCGCGAGGGCGCGGCGCTGGAAACCATGCTGACCTCGCGCATCGAAGCGATGGAAGTGATCGTCAAGCGCATCACGCCGCTGATCCCGCAGGTGGTGGCGGCCTTCCAGCAGAAAGCCATCGAGCGCATGCAGGACGCGCTGGGCCTGGCCTGCCAGGGCTCGAATTCGGCGCTGTCGCGCCAGGACGCGCTCGAGCGCATCCGCCAGGAAGTGATCCTGTACGGCATCCGCATCGACGTCGCCGAAGAGCTGGGCCGCCTGTCGGCCCACCTGACCGAGACCCGCCACATCCTGAAAAAAGGCGGCCAGGTCGGCAAGCGCCTGGACTTCATGATGCAGGAACTGAACCGCGAAGCCAACACGCTGGGCGCCAAGGCCTCGGTCAAGGAACTGGCCGACGCCTCGATGGAACTCAAGCTGCTCATCGAACAGATGCGCGAACAGGTGCAGAACCTGGAGTAAGTCTGTCCCTCCGCCGCCACACCGCGCAACATCGTTCCATTGCGCGCGCCGTGGCGGCCGCCTCCCCCGCCACCCTCCTCATAGGGGATTCCCCCTCCCCGGCGAATGCAATACGCGTACGGCTATGACAGGTATCGACAGCCGCCGCGCAGCGCCAACCCGCTTTCCCCTAAGCTCTCCTTGCAATACACATAACGAGACACTGCCCAGGACGGCCACAGCGGCCGCCTAGGCGGACAACAACAGGAGCAGCACCATCATGTCCCAACCCCAGCCACAACTCCGCCCCGTGCGCGAGCAAGCCACGCCTGCCGTCCCGCTCACCAAGCTGGACCAATATTTCCAGATCACCGAACGCGGCAGCACCACGCGGCGCGAGGTGGTGGCCGGCGTCACCACCTTCCTGGCCATGGTGTATTCCGTGTTCGTCGTGCCCGGCATGCTGGGCGCGGCCGGCTTCGACGTCAGCGCCGTGTTCGTCGCGGTCTGCCTGACCGCCGCCGTCGGCTCGCTGCTGATGGGCGTGTGGGCCAAGCTGCCGATCGCGGTCGGCTGCGCCATCTCGCTGACCGCCTTCACCGCCTTCGGCCTGGTGCTGGGCAAGGGCCTGTCGCCGGCCGTCGCGCTGGGCGCGGTGTTCCTGATGGGCCTGGTGTTCACGGCGATCTCGGTCACCGGCGTGCGCTCGTGGATCCTGCAGAACCTGCCCGCCGGCGTGGCGCACGGCACCGGCGTCGGCATCGGCCTGTTCCTGCTGATGATCGCCTCCAGCGACGTCGGCCTGGTGGTCAAGAACGCCGGCGCCGGCCTGCCGGTCGCGCTGGGCAAGATCACCTCCTTCCCGGTCGTCATGAGCATGCTGGGCCTGGCCGCCATCTTCGGCCTGGAGCAGCGCAAGGTCCCGGGCGGCATCCTGCTGGTGGTGGTCGCGCTGTCGGCGCTGGGCCTGGCCTTTGACCCGGCGGTGCACTTCACCGGCGTGTTCGCCATGCCGCAACTGAGCGCGCCCGGCCACCCTTCGCTGATCGGCGCCATGGACATCCGGGGCGCGCTCAGCGTGGCCGTGCTGCCCAGCGTGCTGGCGCTGGTGATGACCGCCGTGTTCGACGCCACCGGCACCATCCGCGCGGTCGCCGGCCAGGCCGGCCAGGTCGAGCCGAACGGCTACATCCGCAACGGCGGCAAGGCCCTGACGGCCGATTCGCTGAGCTCCATCTTCGCCTCGCTGGTCGGTGGCGCGCCGGCCGCGGCCTACATCGAGTCGACCGTCGGCACCGCCGCCGGCGCCCGCACCGGCCTGACCGCCGCCGTGGTCGGCGTGCTGTTCCTCGGCCTGATCTTCTTCTCGCCGCTGGCCGGCCTGGTGCCGCAGTACGCCACCGCGCCTGCGCTGATGTATGTCGGCCTGCTGATGCTGGGCAGCGTCGCCCACATGAAGATGGACGACAAGCTGGACGCGCTGTCGGGCCTGGTGTGCGCGGTGTTCATCCTGCTGACCTGCAACATCGTCACCGGCATCATGCTCGGCTTCTGCACCCTGGTGGTGGGCCGCCTGGTGTCGGGCGAATGGCGCAAGCTCAACGTCGGCACGGTCGCCATCGCCATCGCGCTGGCCGTGTTCTACGCGGGCGGCTGGGCCATCTGATCCGCCCGCACGGTCTTACTGCATCTGGTTCAGCTTGAGGATCTGGATCTCCGCCAGGCCGTCGATGGTGGCGACCAGTTCCAGGAAATGCGGCGTGGCGAGGTGCAATGCGTGCGCCTCGGCGCTGCTCCAGGCTTCGACGATGACGTAGCGGCCCGGCTGCTCCAGGTCGACGTGCGGGTCGTAGCGGACGCAACCGGCTTCGGCGCGGGTGGGCGGCACGATGCGCTCCAGTGCGGCCTTCAGCACGGCTTCATTGCCAGGCTTGGCGGTCAGGATGGCGATCACGATCAGTTCTTGCATGGGGACTCCTCAATATGGTGAGCACCCAAGCTGGAGGCGATTGATAAAAAAACAAGGCCTGCATCATCCGCCGCGCATCATCCGCCGCCCAGCGCGGCCTCGATCAAGGCCACAAACTCGTCGACGCTGATCGGCTTGCTGATATAGCCGTCGCAGCCGGCGGCCCGGATGCGGTCGGCGTCGCCCGTCATCGCGAAGCTGGTGAAGGCCAGCACCTTGATGGCGCCGGTGCGCGCATCGGCCTTCAGCGCGCCGGTCGCCTCCAGCCCGTCCATGCCCGGCAGCTGCACATCCATCAGGATCAGGTCCGGCAGCCGCTCGCGCGCCAGCCGCAGCGCGCTTTCGGCCTCCTCCGCCTGCAGCACCTGGTGCCCCGCATGCTCCAGCAGGAAGGTCGCCAGCAGCATATTGGACGGATTGTCTTCGACGATCAGGATGGTTGCCATCTCATGCTCCGGCGCCGCCGCACGGCAGCCACAGGATGAATTCCGAACCGGCGCCCGGCGTGCTGTGCACGGCCAGCGCGCCGCCGTGCAATTCCACCAGCTGCTTGACCAGCACCAGCCCCAGGCCCGTGCCCTCGTACAGGCGCGACAGCTTGCTGTCGAGCTGGACGAACTGGCGGAACAGCCGCGGCAGGTCGTCGGCGGCGATGCCGATGCCGCTGTCAGTCACGCTGATCTCCAGATAACCGTCCGGGTCCGCCTTGAGCGCGGCGCCGCCGCCGACCAGCGCCATCGCGGCCGGCCGCGCCGCCCCCACCCGGCTCGCGCGCAAGGTCACGCTGCCGCCGTCGGGGGTGAACTTGACCGCGTTCGACAGCAGGTTCAGCACCACCTGGGTCAGCTTGCGGCGGTCGGCCGGCAGCGGCGCGTCCAGCGCCGCCTCCAGCTGCAGCGCGATGCGCTGGCGCTGCGCCCGTTCGCGCACCACCACCAGGCACTCGCCCAGCAGCGCCGCGATGTCCACCGGCGCCAGCTCCAGCTCCATCATGCCGGCCTCGATCTTCGACATGTCCAGCACGTCGTTGATCACCGCCAGCAGGTGCTTGCCGCTGAGCAGGATGTTGCCGGCGAATTCTTCCTGCTGCGCCGTCAGCTTGCCGGCCATGCCGCTGCGCAGCACCTCGGAAAAACCGTTGATGGCGTTGAGCGGCGTGCGCAGCTCGTGCGACATATTCGCCAGGAAGGCCGACTTCATGCGGTTGGCCTCGCCCAGCTCGAGGTTCTGGCGCGCGATCTCCCGGTTGGAGGCCTCCAGCTCGGCGTTCTTGCGCTCGACCTCCCGGTTCGAGTGTTCCAGCTGGGCCGTGTGGCGGCGCAGCTGCAGGTTCAAGTCGTTGACCTGCTGCTCGCGCGACTGCAATTCGCCGTTGACCTGCACCGCCTGCTCGTAGGTGGCCACCAGCAGGTCGAGGATTTGCTGGCGCTCCGAATGGATGGTGTGCTCGCGCCCGTTCAGGTAGAGCACGATGCCCTGGGCCGGGTCGGTCTGCTGGCGCAGCCGGCGGTTGGCCAGCACCTGTTCCAGCCGCGCCAGCAGGTAGGCCGGCGCGTAGGGCTTGCGGATGAAATTGTCGGCGCCGCATTCGAGGCCGCGCACGATGTCTTCCGGGTCGAACAGCGAGGTGATCAGCACCACCGGGATGTCGCGCCAGTCGGGGTTGGCCTTGACCGCCCGGCACAGCTGGTAGCCGTTCATTTCCGGCATCACGATGTCCGACAGCACCAGCTCCGGCACGCGCTCGGCGATCGCCGCCAGCGCCAGCCGGCCGTTGGCCGCCGTGCGCACCGCATAGCCCTGCCGCTCCAGCAGGTG
This sequence comes from Duganella sp. S19_KUP01_CR8, assembly GCF_036688705.1. Lineage (NCBI taxonomy): Bacteria > Pseudomonadati > Pseudomonadota > Betaproteobacteria > Burkholderiales > Oxalobacteraceae > Duganella > Duganella sp. S19_KUP01_CR8. The sequence continues at coordinate 39,061 of NZ_JAQQPR010000042.1, forward strand.
GCGCAGGTGCTCGGCCTGGGTGCGGCTGTCCTCGACGATCAGGATCTCGGCGCCGGCCGGGGCCGCGCCGCTGTCCACGCCGCTGTCCACCCCGCTGTCCACGCTGGTGTTCATCGCGCCCCCGGCGTCAGGCTGTTCAGCAAACCGGCGATCGCTTCCGGCGCCAGCACGTGGCGCGCCGCGCCCAGCCGCACCGCCTCGCCCGGCATGCCGTTGACGATCGCGCTGTCGGAGTCCTGAGCGATGGTCAGCGCGCCGGCCTCCTGCATGGTCTTGAGTTCCTGCGCGCCGTCGCGCCCCATGCCGGTCAGCAGCACGCCGGCCGCGCGCGGCCCGAACGCCGCCGCCGAGCGAAACAGGTTGGCCACCGCCGGCCGCGCGCCGTGCTCCGGCGGCGCGGTGGACAAGACGATGCGCGCCACGCCACCCTCCGAGCGCACCGTCATGTGGGCGTCGTCGGGCGCCAGGTAGATGTTGCCGGCCAGCGCCAGCTCGCCATGCCCGGCGACGCGCACCGCGCCGCCGCAACCGCGCCCCAGCCATTCGACCAGGCCGGCCACGAAGCCCGGCGAAATATGCTGCACCACCAGGATGGGCGCGGCGAACGGATGCTTCAGGCGCGCCAGGATGGTGTGCAGCGCCAGCGGGCCGCCGGTCGAGGCGCCGATCGCCACCAGCCGCAGCTCGGCGCCGGCCACCGGCGCCGGCGCCGGCGC
>NZ_JAQQPR010000043.1:0-34211 GCF_036688705.1 Duganella sp. S19_KUP01_CR8
CGGCTAGATAGCCGAGCTGATGAATAAATGGGGGACCTGACCCCGGGTTAAAAGCACAGGTAGAAGCGGTTGGCGAGGTCCAGCAGGAAGTCTGGCGTCAGGTAGGCCATGAACACCAGCGCCAGCACCACCGCGCCGGCCGCGCGCAGCAGCCAGGTTTTCATCGCTAGGCCGCCTTCAAGGCGCCGCGCTCGATGGCGCGCTCGTTGATCGGCAGATTGATCAAGCCCGCCATGATGCTCAACCCAATCGCGATGCCCCAGACGATGTCGTAGCTGCCCAGTTTCGCAAACAGGTAGCCGGCCAACCACACGCCGATGAAACTACCCACCTGGTGCGAGAAGAACACCACGCCCGCCAGCATCGACATGTGCTTGACGCCGAAGATGCCGGCGATGATGCCGTTCGTCAGCGGCACCGTCGACAGCCAGATGAATCCTATCGCCGCCGCGAACACGTACACCGAATACGGCGTCAACGGCGCCAGCAGGAACAGGCCGATGACGACCGCGCGCGTGAAGTAAATCGACGACAGCAGGTAGCGCTTGGGGAAGCGTCCACCCAGCTTGCCCGCGTAGTAAGAGCCGAAGATATTGAACAAGCCGATCAGCGCCAGCGCCATCACCGCCACGCCCGGGCTGGCGATGCCTTTGTCCTTCAGGTACGCCGGCATGTGCACGCCGATGAAGACCAGCTGGAAGCCGCACACGAAATAGCCCGCCACCAGGAACAGGAAGGATCGGTTGCCCACCGCTTCACTCATCGCCTCGCGCACGCTTTGCTGCGGACCGCTATGCTCCACCGCCGGCTCGCGCAGGTGGAAGGACATCGGTATCATCAGCAGCACCACCAGCCCGGCCAGCAGGTAGAAGGCATTCTGCCAACCCACCGCCGATATCAGCTGCTGCTCGACCGGCATCATCAGGAACTGGCCGAAGGAACTGGCCGCACCGGAGATGCCGAACGCCCACGAGCGCTTTTCCATCGGCGCCACGCGTCCGATGATGCCGCTGACCGCGCCGAACGCGGTGCACGCCAGCCCCAGACCGATGAAGATGCCGGAGCCGATCACGAACAAGGCGGGCTGCGTCACCAGCGCCATCCACACCAGCCCCGCCATGTAGCTGACCGCGCCCACCAGCACCACGCGCATGGTGCCGAAACGGTCCGCCGCCATGCCGGCGAACGGGCCGAACGCGCCCCACAGCAGGTTCTGCAAGGCCAGCGCCAGCGAATAGGTTTCACGCGTCCAGCCGTTGGCTTGCGAGATGGGCTGCATCCAGAAGCCGAAGCCGTGGCGTACGCCCATCGCCAGCGTCAGGACCACGCCACTGGCCAGCAGGACGGTTTTCAGGGAAGGAGCACGGGAGGCGACGAACATGATAGGGACCTGATTGTGGAAACGATATCTGTCGATTCTAACCAGTTCCCGCCACCCGCGCTTGCAGCGCTTAATTATCGGCGCTGTACTTCAAGCCGATCTGCGCGCGGATGTCGTCCAGCGTGCCCATGATGGACAGGGTTTCCTCGTGCGGCATCACCGGGCTTTCAATCAGGCCGGCGCGGATGCAGCGCCCAACTTCCTGCGCTTCATGGGTGTAGCCATTGCCGCTGCGCGGCAAGTTGATGGTGCGCTCGCTGCGCGAAGCGCCGTCCACCAGCGTGACGGTGATGGTCTCGGTGTTGTGGAAGCGGTCGTGCAGGCGCAGGTAGCCCTTGGTGCCGGAGATCGTCAGCTCGGTCGGCGTGCGCGAACGCAGGCTGCATGCGCATGACGACACGCCACCATCCTTGTGCATCAGCGTGAACGCGGTCTGCATATCGACGCCGGTGGCGCCCATCTCCGCCTGCGCCTTCACACCCGTCACAGGGCCGAGGAAGAACGACGCCATCGACAAGGGATAGATGCCCAGGTCCAGCAACGCGCCGCCGCCCAGTTCAGGCGCGAACAGGCGATGCTCAGGCCCCGCATCCGCGGTAAAGCCGAAATCCGCGCTGACGTTGGCCGGCACGCCGATCTCGCCGCTGTCGACGATGCGCTTGGCCTCCACCACGGCCGGCATGAAGCGCGTCCACATCGCCTCCATGACGAACAGCTTTTTCTGGCGCGCCAGGTTGATGATGTCCTCGGCCTGGCGACGGTTCATGGTGAACGACTTCTCCACCAGCACGCCCTTGCCGCCGTGTAGACACATCAGCGCGTTCTCGTGGTGCATGGGGTGCGGCGTGCCGATGTAGATGACATCGACCTCGGGATCGTCGGCCAGCGCCTGGTAGCTGCCGTGGAAGCGCTCCGCGCCATATTCGACACCGAACGTGGTAGCGCTATCTACACTGCGCGAAGCAACGGCGGCCAGCTTGGCGCCGGGCGTGTCCTGCAAGGCGATGGCGAAAGCCTTGGCGATCTTGCCGGTGCCGAGTATCCCCCAGCGAATTACCTGCGTCATGGCGTGCTCTTTCTGCCGCATCGGCGGCGAAGTCGGTTAAAAAATCTATTTTACCGCTGGTGCGCGTTTGGGGCGGAACACCGTTGCGTCGTTGTAGAACGCGTCGTCCTGTTCCGGCCACCAGCCCGGCACGCCCAGCGCCTGCATTGGCGTGAAGTCGGCGGTGCTGAGGCCATGTTCGCCCAAGTCCTGCGCCACCTTGGCGTCGATCCAATGACGGCGGGCGTCGTGGTCCATGGCGAAGAAATCGTCGCCGGCCACCACCACGCGGGTGTGCGCGGTGATCGCCTTGCGCGGCGCGACCAGCTTCTCCATCAGCGCGTGGCCGAACAGCCATACCTGCGCGTCCGGCCCGAAGCTGGCGCGCTGCTCGATAAAAGCCGCGCGCCATTGATGGTCGCGCAGCGCTGCCGTCAGCGCATGGCCGGCGGCGCTGTCGCGCACCACCAGCAAGGCGGCGTTCTCGTCGAAGATGGTGGCGCCGTCACGCGCGGGACCGCGCGATTTGCCGACGCCATCGCGCTCGATCTGCGCCGCCTGCAAGGCGTTCAGCTGCACTTTGATGCGCGGGAAGCTAAGCCACACAAGGCCGTTGAAGAAGTCGTGCAGATTGTCGCGCGTGGGCACGCCGCCGGTGGCGCCGATGAAGGCTTCGTAGGCTGTGCCGTCAGGCAGCGACTCCTGCGGAACGAAGGAGATAGGCAGGTCCAGATGATTGCGCAAGCCCAGTGCTGCGGCTTGCGCGTTGAACGTGTCCATGAAGGGCACGTCCGCTGACAGCTGGTCGGCCGCTGTGCGGACCGAGTCGTACCAGGGACGCGACCAGTCTATCGCTTGCAGCACTGCTTATACCATTTTCCAGTTGATGGTTTCGCCGGCATTGAGCGGCACCACTTGCTGGTCCGCCAGCGGCAGGGTTTCCGGCAGCGTCCATTGCTCGCGCTTGAGGGTGATGGTGTCGGTGTTGCGCGGCAGGTTGTAGAAGGCCGGGCCGTTGAAGCTGGCGAAAGCTTCCAGCTTGTCCAGTGCGCCGGCGCGTTCGAAGGCTTCGGCGTACAGCTCCATCGCGTGCAGCGCGGTGTAGCAACCGGCGCAGCCGCAGGCGGCTTCCTTGGCGCCCTGCGCGTGCGGCGCGGAGTCGGTGCCGAGGAAGAAGCGCTCGTCGCCGCTGGTGGCGGCGGTGACCAGCGCCAGGCGGTGTTCTTCGCGCTTCAGCACCGGCAGGCAGTAGTAGTGAGGACGGATGCCGCCCTTGAAGATGTCGTTGCGGTTGTACAGCAGGTGATGCGCGGTGATGGTCGCGGCGATCGGGCCTTCGGCTTCCGCCACGTACTGCGCGGCGTGCTTGGTGGTGATGTGTTCGAAGACGATGTTCAGCGCCGGGAAGTCGCGGCGCAGCGGGCGCATCACGCGCTCGATGAAGACGGCTTCGCGGTCGAACAGGTCGATATCCTGGTCGGTGACTTCGCCGTGGACCAGGAAGGGCATGCCCACTTCCTGCATCATCTCCAGCGTTTTGTAGCAGTTGGACAGGTCGGTCACGCCGGCGTCCGAATTGGTGGTGGCGCCGGCCGGATACAGCTTGACCGCGTGGACGATGCCGCTCTCCTGCGCGCGCAGGATCTCGTCCGGCGGCGTGTTGTTGGTCAGGTAGAGCGTCATCAACGGCTCGAACTTCATGCCAGCCGGCAGGGCCGCCATGATGCGGTTGCGATAGGCCTCGGCGGCGGCGGTGGTGGTCACCGGCGGTTTCAGGTTCGGCATCACGATGGCGCGGCCGAACTGGCGCGCGCTATGCGGCAGCACGCTGGCCAGGGTGGCGCCGTCGCGCAGGTGCAAATGCCAGTCGTCGGGACGGGCGATGGTGATGCTGTCTGGGGTGTGTTCGAGGTCGGACATGGCGGCGGGCTTTCAGGCTATCAATGACGAATACCGCCATTTTACCCTCTCGCGCCGCCATGGTCAGCCACGGTCAGAAACGGATCACCGTCTTCCCTGCGCCGTGGCCGGTTTTATTGCGCTCGATGGCGGCCGGCGCCTGTTCGGCGGTGACGACCTCCGAGACCACCACGGTCAACTCGCCGCTCGCGACCTGCGCCGCAATCCGCGCCAGCAGCGCGCCGTCGGGATGCATGGTGTTCCAGCTGCCGCGACGGCCTTCCGGCACGCGCGCTGCGATGTCCGGCGCGGCGATGCTGACGATGCGGCCTTGCGGCGACAGCACTTGCCACGAACGGTCCAGCGTTTCGCCGCCCACCAGATCGAACACCAGGTCGACGTTCTTCGCCACGTCCTCGAAGCGCGTGGTTTTGTAGTCGATCACTTCATCGGCGCCAAGGCGGCGCAGCAGATCGGCATTGCGGCCTTGCGCGGTGACCAGCACGCGGGCGCCGGCCTGCTTGGCAAACTGCACGGCATAGCTGCCGACACCGCCGGCGGCGCCGTGGATCAGCACCGTCTCGCCACGTTGCAGCTGGCCTACTTCAAACAGCGACTGCCATGCCGTCATCGAGGCAACAGGAATCGCTGCGGCGGTGGCGTCTTCAATCGCTGCAGGAATCGGCGCCAGCTTCGATGCGGCCACCGTCACGTATGCGGCGTAGGCCCCCAGGCCGCTCAACGGTCCGAAAACACGGTCGCCGACAGCGTAACCTTCCACCTCGCTCCCAACCGCAGCCACCTCGCCGGCCAATTCAAGGCCCAGCGTGGCGGGCAGCGGCAGCTGGAAAACGTCCTTGACCAGGCCATCGCGGATCTTCCAATCGAGGCCGTTGACGCCGGCGGCGGCAACCCGCACCAGCACCTCGCCGGGTCCTGGCTGCGGCATCGGCACTTCATCCCACTGCATCACTTCTACGCCACCGTAACCGTGGATGCGCAGCGCGCGGTTGGACGCGGCATCGGCCAGCGCCGGATAGTCGATATAGCCCTGCGCGCCCGGCGCATAGAACAATGCCGGATTCGGCGTGTTCAACGGAGCCCTCAGCTCGAAGCGGCGCGGCAGGTCGGGATTGGCGAGGAAGGCGCTGCCGTACGCCACCGCTTCGGCAGCGCCTTCCGCGATGCGCTGCTCGCCGGATTCGCGGGTCTGGCCGCCGCCCAGGATGTAGGCGCCGTTGAACAGGGGGCGCAGCACGCCATGGTAGTCATATTCCGCCTTGAACTTGGCCACATGCAGATAGGCCAGGCCCAGCGGCGCGAGCTGGCGCACCAGGTAGGTAAAGGTCTCCACCGGCGTGTCGTCCTTGATGTCGTTGAAGCCCATCTCCGGCGATATCTTGATGCCGACGCGATCGCTGCCGGCTTCTGCGATCATCGCATCGAGCACCTCCAGGATGAAACGTGCGCGGTTGGGAAGCGAGCCGCCATACTGGTCGCCGCGCTGGTTGCTGCCCGACGACAGGAACTGCTCCGGCAGATAGCCCGACGCCGCATGCAGCTCAACCCCGTCGAAGCCCGCCTCCAACGCGCGCCGCGTCGCCAGGCGATATTCCTCCACGACGGCGGCCACTTCCGAAGTCTCCAGCGCACGCGGCGTGACGAAATCGGCCATGCCGTTGGCGGTGAAAGACTGGCCCGCAGGCTTGATGGCGGAAGGCGCCACCGGCAGCGCGCCGCCGGGCAGCATGCTCGGATGCGAGATGCGGCCAGTGTGCATCAGCTGCATGAAGATGCGGCCACCTTCGGCATGCACCGCGTCGGCGACCTGCTTCCATGCCGCCACCTGTTCGTCGCTGTAGATGCCCGGCGTGCGCACATAACCCTTGCCCATCGCGCTGGGGAACACGCCTTCGGTGACGATCAGGCCGGCCGTGGCGCGCTGACGGTAGTAAGTGACGGCCAGTTCGGACTGCACGCCGTTCGCATCGTCGGCGCGCGAACGGGTCATGGGGGCCATCACCACGCGGTTGCGCAGGGTGTAACGGCCGATTTGCACTGCTGTCGATAAGGTGTTCATGGGAAGCCTCGCTAAGTGAGTGAATGTGCAGCCATCATCCATTGATTCACCTACGGGATAAATAGCTTAAAATGAAATCACTGATCCACTGATGGAGCAATCGAAATGTCACTCTTATCGAGCATGGAATTGTTCGTGGCGGTCGCCAACGCCAAGGGCTTCCGGCGCGCCGCCGACACGCTGGACATGCCCAACTCCACGCTGTCGCGCCGCATCTCCGAGCTGGAAAAGGAAATCGGGGTACGCCTGTTCCACCGCTCCACCCGCAAGGTCGAGCTGACCGAGGCCGGCCTGACCTACTTCCGCCGCTGCGAAAGCATCGTCGCCGAAGCGCGCATTGCGCACGAATCGCTGCAGGAGCTGGCCGAACGCCCCAGCGGAACGCTGCGGGTATCGATGCCGGTGGATCTGGCGATCTCCTATCTGGCGCCGTCGCTGAAGGCCTTCGGCGAGCAATACCCGGCCATCGATTTTGAAATGGACCTCACGCCGCGCCGCGTCGACCTGGTGACCGACGGCTTCGATTGCGCGATCCGCATGGGCACACCGCCGCCGACGCCGTCCACGCTGATCGCCAGGCAGGTCGGCCTGTTGCCGCGCTATCTGTATGCGTCGCCGGCTTATCTGCGCGGCGCACCGCCGCTGAAACATCCCGACGACCTGGCGAACCACCAGTGCATGATCCAGGTCCGCAGCGGAGGCAAGGCGCAGTGGACTCTGTCCTCGCGCAAGAAGAGCGTAACCGTCGACGTCAGCGGCCGGTACGCCGCCAACAACGTCAGCATGTGCAGGAAGATGGCGGCATTGGGCATGGGCATAGCGGTTTCCGCCGGTCCCGACACGCTGGAAGAACTGGAACGCGGCCAGTTGCAACGCGTACTGCCGGAGTGGGACTTCGAGCCGATACCCGTGTACGCGATCATCGAATCGCGCCTGATCCCGTCACGGGTGCGGCTGTTCATCGACTTCGTGCAGGCCAGCTTGAGGGGATACTCCGCGCCGTTGTAGACGCGGAGCCTGTGCTTACTGGGCCGCGACCCAGGCCTTGGTCTCGGCCAGCATCTTGTCGAGGCGGGCGCGGTCGTAGACCTGGCCGTGGCTGACCACCGTGCGGATCTTGCGGGTGGCGGCGATGTCTTGCAGCGGATTCGCATCCAGCACCAGCAGATCGGCGGCCTTGCCGGCTTCCAGGCTGCCGTAGCGGTCCAGGTGGCCGAGGAAGCGCGGGCCGTTGATCACGGCCGTCTGCAAGGCCTGCACCGGCGTCAAACCGTATTGCACGTACAGGCCGATTTCGTCATGCAGCGCCTGACCCGGATAGTCGTAGGAATTCAAAAAGCCCGCGTCGGTGCCGGCGATGATGCTGACGCCCTCCTGCGCCAGCAGCGGCAGCAGCGCGGCCGACTTCTCGAACGTCGCCTTGCGCAGCGCGATCGCCTCGGCGTTGTCCTGCGCGGCGCGCTGCACGCGCCAGTCGTAGGTGGCGCGCAGGCCTTTGCCGATGTACTGCAAGGCCGGATCGTGCGAGTGATCGTCTCGGTCCAGGTAGGCCACCACGCGCGATACCGACAGCGTCGGCACCACGGCGGTGCCCTTCAAAGCCATGTAGCGGAACGATGCGCGCGCGGTCGGCTCGTCGTAAGTCGCGAGGCTCTGCTTCATCGCCTCCTTGCCGGTCAGCGTGCCGGCCGCCACTTGCGCGGTCAACTCGGCCTCCTTCGGCGTCGAGGAACGCAGCAGGTAGGATTGATGCTCCACCGTGCCCAGCCCCGCCTCGAACATCTGCGCCAGCGTCAGTTGCACCGGAACGTGGCCGGAAGTGCGCATGCCGCGCTCCCTGGCCTGGCGCAGCGCTTCCAGGTAGATCTCCGGCTTCAGCGTGTTCTCGGTGATCTTCACGAAGTCCACTTTCTGCGCCTGCAAGCCATCCAGCGCCTTGCTCACTTCTTCCGGCGTACCGACTTCGATGGTGCCCTTCCACAGCGGCTTGTAGCCTTCCAGCTTGGCGCCGGAGGTGAAGATGGTCGGCCCTTCCAGCTGGCCGGCCTTGATCTGGTCGCGCCAGGCCAGCACGGTCTCCGGCAGGTCGCCGGAGCAATCGCGCACGGCGGTGATGCCGTTGGCCAGGTACAGCGCCAGCAGATGCTTGTTCTCTTCGATCAGCGCGGGACCGCCACCGAAGTGCACATGCGTGTCCCACAGGCCGGGCATCAGGTACTTGCCCGGCAGGCGGATGGTCCGCTTGGCCGCATAGCCGGACAGCTTGCTGTCGTCGACCACGGCGATGATGGTGTCGCCCTTGAGCACGACGGACTTGCCCTTGACGGCCTTGCCGTCCGCAACATCGATCAGCGTGGCCTTGGTCAGTACCAGATCGACGGCGATTTTGTCGGCGGCATGCGCGCTGGCGAGCAGGCCAAGCGCCAGCATGGCGCCTGCTATTTTCTTCATGGATGGCATGCGATGTTCCCGTTTGAATAATGCAGTGGCGAGGATACTACCAGAGCCTAGCGCACGATGGCGACACGCTTTTGCAGCTGCCTTGCCAGCCATGAAAGCAGGCAGCACAACACAAAGTAAACCAGTGCCACAAAGGTGTACATTTCCACAAGCCGACCGTCGCGCTGCGCCACCTTGCTGGCCGCGCCGACGAAATCCGGCACCGATAGCACGTACACCAGCGACACGTCCTGGAACAGCACGATGGTCTGCGTCAGCAGCACCGGCAGCATGTTGCGGAACGCCTGCGGCAGCACGATGCGGCCCATCACCTGCCAGTAGTTCAGCCCCAGCGCCTGCGCCGCCAGCACCTGTCCGCGCGGGATCGCCTGTATGCCGCCGCGCATGATCTCGCAGTAGTACGCCGCCTGGAACAAGGTGAAGGTAATCAGCGCCGACCAGAACGTGCCGACCTTGACCGGCTCCGCCGCGCCGATCACCCACGCGGCGACGTACGGCACCAGGAAGTAGAACCAAAAAATCACCAGCACCAGCGGCACCGCGCGTATCAGGTTGACGTAGGCGGCGGCCACCAGCGCCAGCGGCTTGAAGCTGGACATGCGGCCCAGCGCCAGCAAAGTACCCAGCGCCACGCCGCCCATCATCGACAACACCGTCAGCTCCAGCGTGAACGCCATGCCGACCTGGAACAGGTAGACCCACGAGCGGCCGATGACGTCGAAGTCGAACTGCGCGAACATCAGCGCGCTCCCAATGTGCCGGGCAGCGCCAGCCGCCGCTCCAGCACCCGCATGGCGGCGATCACCACCAGGTTGGCGAGCACGTAGATCAGCGTGGCGGCGGAAAACGCCTCGAACACCTGGAACGAAAACTCCTGGATCGCGCGCGCGCTGGCGGTCAGCTCCATCAGGCCGATGGTCAGCGCGACGGAACTGTTCTTGATGATGTTGAGGAATTCGCTGGTCAGCGGCGGCAGGATGATGCGCACCGCCAGCGGCAACAGCACGAAGCGATAGGTCTGCGGCAGGTCCAGCCCCAGCGCCAGCGCCGCCAGACGCTGCCCGCCGGCCAGCGCCTGGATGCCGGCCGTGACCTGCACCGCCACCCGCGCCGACGTGAAGAAGCCAAGGCACACCACGGCCGTGACGAAGGGCGCGTTCGGCAGCGTCTTCAGCCAGTCGCCGGCCGCCTGCGGCAGCAGCTCGGGCGCGACGAAGAACCACAGGAACATCTGCACCAACAACGGCACGTTGCGGAACACTTCAACATAGCCGGTGCCGAGCAGCGGCAGCACGCGTCCCGGCAGCGTGCGCAACGCGCCGACCGCGAAGCCCAGCACCAGCGCCATCACCCAGCCGCCCAACGAGGTCGCCAGCGTCCAGGCCAGGCCGGACATCAGCGTGTCCCAGTAGGTATGGACGCCGTCCGGCGACAGCTCGCCGAAAATGCGCCAGTTCCAGTGGTAGTTCATCGCGCGCCGTAGGCGGCGGGATCAGGCGAATCGGTGGGTTTGGCGATGACGGCCTTGAGCTGCTCCGGCATCGGGAAGTTGAGGTTGATGCCCTTGGGCGGGATGGGGCTCTGGAACCACTTCTGGTAAAGCTTGGGGAACTCCGCCGACTGGTAGGCCTGCACCAGCGCCGCATCCACCACGGCCTTGAAGGCCGGATCGTCGCGCCGCATCATGATCCCGTAGGGCTCGACCGACAAAGCATCCTTGCCGATCACATACTCGCCGGGATTGCGCGCACTGGCCACCTGGCTGGCCAGCAGGATATCGTCATTGGCCTCGGCCGCGGCGCGGCCGGTTTCCATCATCAGGAACGATTCCGGATGATCCTTGCCAACCACGATATTCATGCCCAGCTGCTTCTCGGCGTTCAGCATGGTCATCTGCTTGAGGGTGGTGGTGCCGGCGGTGGCCACCAGGGTCTTGCCCTTCATGTCGGCCAGGCTGTTGATGTTCGACGATTTCTTCGACAGCAGCCGGCTGCCGATCACGAACATGGTCGGCGCGAACGCCACCTGCTTCTGGCGTTCCGCGTTATTGGTGGTGGAGCCGCATTCGAGGTCGATGGTGCCGTTGGCCATCAGCGGAATGCGGTTGGCGGAGGTGACCGGATTCATCACCACCTTGACCGGCATGCCCAGATGCTTCTGCACCGCAAAGACGATCTTCATGCACAGATCGACCGAATAACCCTGGTACTGCTGCTTGTCGTCGAGGTAGGAGAAGGGGATCGAGCCGTCGCGCACGCCGAGCGTGATGGCGCCGGTGCGCTTGATCTTGGCCAGCGTGCCGCCGGCTTCCTGCGCTGTGGCCTGGCCGCCGAGGCAGGCCAGGGTCAAAAGTATGAGTACCCGCGGTAATGACATGATTCCTCCCCAACTAGAAAGAAAAAGTGTACCGAGCGTCAAACTTGCTAGTGAATGATCCTCGCGAGGAAATCGCGCGCGCGCTCGGAACGCGGCGCACCGAAGAATTCATCCTTGCTGCAATCTTCCAGGATGCTGCCCTTGTCCATGAAGACCACCCGGTTCGCCACCTTTTTGGCGAAGCCCATTTCATGCGTCACCACCATCATGGTCATGCCCTCTTGCGCCAGGCCGACCATCACATCCAGCACTTCGTTGATCATCTCCGGATCCAGCGCCGAAGTCGGCTCGTCGAACAGCATCGCGATCGGGTCCATCGCCAGCGCGCGGGCGATCGCCACGCGCTGCTGCTGGCCGCCGGACAGCTGATTCGGATACTTGTCCTGCTGCGTCAGCAGGCCGACCCGGTCCAGGTACTGCAGGCCGCGCGCGTTGGCCTCGTCCTCGCTGCGGCCCAGCACCTTGATCTGGCCCAGGGTCAGGTTCTGGCGCACCGACAGATGCGGGAACAATTCAAAATTCTGGAACACCATGCCGATGCGGGCCCGCAGCTTGGGCAGGTCGGTGCCTTTGGCTCCGACCGAGATGCCGTCGACCAGGATCTCGCCCTGCTGGAACGGTTCCAGCCCGTTGACGGTCTTGATCAGCGTCGACTTGCCCGAGCCGGACGGCCCGCATATCACCATCACATCGCCTTTGGCAACGTTGGTGTTGCAATCGGCCAATACCTGGAATTGGCCGTACCATTTATTCAGATTTTTTATCGCGATCATATATACTGCGGAACTTGCTTAATGTTTCATCAGCTTACAAGGCTAACATTGGCAGGATCATACCCCCACATAGAGGGGAAATGACATTATTTTGTATTAGATTGTGCTACCGCAGACTACCCTGCGTCGGCCTGCGTCCGAAGAGACACTACCACGGGAATTCAGAACATGCAGAAAAAAAGCCGATTGACCACCTACATACTCGTCGCACTGGCGCTGGGTATCTTTGCCGGCTACCTGGCGAACCTCAACCTGGCCAAGCCAGTCGAGTATGCGGACTACATGTCGCTGATCACCACGCTGTTCCTGCGCCTGATCAAAATGATCATCGCACCGCTGGTGTTCTCGACGCTGGTATGCGGCATCGCCAGGATGGGCGATGCCTCGGAAGTGGGCCGCATCGGCATCAAAACGCTGGGCTGGTTCTTCATCGCTTCGGTGATGTCGCTGAGCCTGGGCCTGATACTGGTGAACCTGTTCCGCCCTGGCGACGCGCTGCTCGGCCACATGGCCGCCACCACCGCCAAGGTCGACATCGTCACCTCGGGCCTGACGCTGAAGGAATTCGTCACCCACCTGGTGCCGGCCTCCATCGTCGAAGGCATGAGCAAGAATGAGATCCTGCAGATCGTGATCTTCTCGCTATTCTTCGGTTCGGCCGCAGCCGCCATCGGCGAAAAGGCCAACGTCATGGTCAACGCGCTGGACGGCGTGGCGCACGTGATGCTGAAAGTCACCAGCTACGTGATGCAGTTCGCGCCGATCGCCGTGTTTGCGGCGGTGTCGGGCGTGATCGCCAAGAGCGGCCTGGGCGTGCTGCAGACCTACGGCGTATTCATGGCCGAGTTCTACCTCGGCATCGCGCTGCTGTGGATACTGCTGATCGTCATCGGCTTCCTGTTCCTCAAGGGCCGCATCTTCTCGCTGCTGAAGGAACTGCGCAGCCCCGTGCTGCTGGCCTTCTCGACCGCGTCGAGCGAAGCGGCTTATCCAAAGACACTGGAAGGCCTGGAGCGCTTCGGTGTGCGTAACCGCATCGCCGCCTTCGTGCTGCCGATCGGCTATTCGTTCAACCTGGACGGGTCGATGATGTACTGCACCTTCGCCACCGTGTTCATCGCCCAGGCTTACGGCATCGAGATGTCGCTGGGCCAGCAGATGACCATGATGATGGTGCTGATGCTGACCTCCAAGGGCATGGCCGGCGTGCCGCGCGCCTCGCTGGTGGTGATCGCCGCGACGCTGGGCCAGTTCAACATTCCGGAAGCGGGCATGCTGCTGTTGCTGGGTATCGACCACTTCCTGGACATGGCGCGCTCCGCCACCAACGTCATCGGCAACGGTGTCGCCACGGCGGTGGTCGCCAAGTGGGAGGGCGAGTTGGTCGATCCGCTCAAGAACGTAGAAGTAGCGGACGCACCGCTGCAATAAGCGGCGCCACCAAACAGAAGGCCACCTCGGTGGCCTTTTTTTTCGCCTTGCGCGGAATCATTGCCCGGATTGGTGAGTTTCGTAATTGCGTGTCCGCGTCACTCGGGGCACCATCTAGCGCGACGATACCTACACGCGGGGACAACATGAAATCAACACGACGCACAGCGCTGAAAACGCTGCTGTCGGGCGCCGCGCTGGCACCGCTGGCGGCCGGCGCCAAACCCACCTGGGGACGCGGCATCGAAGGCCAGCGCAAGGCGGACCTGGGCAATGGCACCTACCTCAACCCCATCCTGTCCGGCGACCATCCCGATCCCACCATCCTCAAGGACGGCGACGATTACTACATGACGTTTTCGTCTTTCCTGTCCTACCCCGGCATCATCCTCTGGCACTCGCGCGACCTGGTGAACTGGGAGCCGATCGGCCCTGCCCTGACCAAACCGATCGGCAGCGTCTGGGCCATGGACCTCGTCAGGCACAACGGCCGCTATTTCATCTACATCCCCGCCACCCCGAACGGCAAAGGCAGCATCCTCGTCATCTGGGCCGACAACATCCGCGGCCCGTGGAGCGATCCGATCGACCTGCACATCGACGCCATCGATCCCGGCCACGCGGTCGGCGAGGACGGCAAGCGCTACCTGTTCGTCAACGGCGTGCGCCGCATCGGCCTGACCGACGACGGCCTGGCGACCGTCGGCACGCTCGAAAAAGTCTATGAACCGTGGCGCTATCCATCCGACTGGGTGGTGGAGATGTTCGCGCCCGAAGGACCGAAGCTGTTGCGCCGCAACGGCTGGTTTTACCTGGTGCTGGCGGTGGGAGGCACCTCCGGCCCGCCGACCAGCCACATGGTGATCGCAGCGCGCTCGCGTTCCATCCACGGGCCATGGGAGAACTGCCCTCAGAATCCGTTGGTGCGCACCAAAAGCGCCGAAGAGAAGTGGTGGTCGCGCGGCCACGCCACGCTGGTCGAAGGCCCGGCCGGCGACTGGTGGATGGTCTACCACGGCTACGAGAACGGCTACCGCACCCTCGGCCGCCAGGCGCTGCTCGAACCGATCGAATGGACGGCGGACGGCTGGTTCAAGCCTAAGGGCGGCGACCTGTCGTCGCCGCTGCCGAAGCCAAAGAAGGGCACAGCCGTTCAAGCAGGCTTCGCCAAATCGGACGACTTCACGAAGAACAAATTCGGCGTGCAGTGGTGCTTCTTCAATCCGGGACCGGACGAGATGAAGCGCGTACGTTTTGAACAGGGATCGGTCAGCATCGCGGGCAAGGGCACATCGCCGGCCGACTGCTCGCCGCTGTCCTGCATCGTTGGCGACCACGCTTACGAAGCCAGCGTCACGCTTGAGATCAGCGGCAAAGGCCATGGCGGCCTGCTACTGCACTACAACGAGCATATGTTTGTTGGTGTCGGCTTCAGCGCCACGCACATGCTGACCTACCAGTACGCCAGCGAGCAGAGTTGGATGCGCGAAGCCGTGAAGGCATCCACGGTGCGCATCCGCGTCAGGAACGATCGGCACATCGTGACCTTCTTCTACGCGCTGGACGACGGCAAATGGATACAGCATCCGTGGCAGATGGAGACCTCCGGCATGCACCACAACGTGTTCGGCGGCTTCCTTAGTTTGCAGCCGGCGGTGTACAGCGCCGGCGAAGGCGCTGTACGGATGCGGGACTTCCAGTACCGCGCGCTGGCTTAGTTCTGGCCGGCGTAGACCTTCACCAGGTCGTACAGGAAGGTACGGCCTTCCATCAGCGACTGCACGCCGATGTACTCGTTCAGGCCGTGGATGTTGCCCAGGTCCGGCGTCAGGAAGATGCCGCTGATGCCGTAGGTCGGAATGCCGGCCGCGTTCAGGAACTGGCCGTCCGTGGCGCCCGATTGCAGGATGGGCAGCACCGGCACGCCGGGCCACATCTTGGCGGTCAGCTTTTCAACCGGATCCATGATGGCGCGCGTCAGCTCCGGCGGCGCCGAATTCTCGCCGCGGATTTCCAGCGTTTCCACCTTCACCGCCGGATCGTTGATCGCCTTGACCAGCGTCTCGCGCACCGTCTCCTGCGTCACACCCGGGAAGATGCGGCAGTTGATGTTGGCGCGTGCGCGCTGCGGCAGCGCGTTGGTGGCGTGGCCCGCGTCGAGCATGGTCGCCACGCAGGTGGTGTGCAGCATCGCGCCCCAGCTGGTGTCGCGGCCGGAGACCAGCGCCACCGCCTTGGCGTCCTTGGGATTCTTCACCACCGCCAGCATCGCCGCCGCCACATCCTTGTGGCCCTCGGCCGCCTGGATCTTCGACATGCCGGTCAGGTAGCCACGGCTGCCGTCGGCCAACTGGATCGGGAAGGTGTAGCCTTCGATCTTCTTCAATGCGCCGGCCAGGTGGTAGATCGCATTGTCCTTCTGCGGACGCGAGCTGTGGCCACCGCGATTGATCACTTCCAGGCGATAGTTCTGCGACACCTTCTCGCCCGCCTGCACCGTCATCGATACGCGCTTGCCTGCCGCATCGAGCTCGCCGCCGGCGCCTTCGTTGATGGCGAAGCCGGCGTCGATCAATTCGCGACGGTTCTTGGTCAGCCATTCGGCGCCGTTGAAGGCGCCGCCGGTTTCCTCGCCGCAGGTCAGCGCCATCTTCAGCGTGTGGCGCGGCACATAGCCTTCGTTCTTGAAGCGCACCAGCGTGTCAGCCCAGATGGCAGCCTGCGCCTTGTCGTCCAGCGCGCCGCGTGCGTAGAACTTGCCGTCTTCCTCGATCAGCGTGAACGGATCGCGCACCCAGTCTTCACGCTTGGCTTCGACCACGTCGATGTGCGCCAGCAGCAGGATGGCTTTCGCCTTCGGGTCACTGCCCGGCAGGACGGCCACCAGACCGCCCTCCTTCGGATGCGCCGGATCGGCGAACAGGTGCAACTGGGAGTCGGCAAAGCCCGCCGTCTTCAATCGCGCTGCGATGCGCTCGGCGGCCAGCGTGCAGCTGCCCACAGACAGCGTGGTATTGGTTTCGACCAGCTCCTTGTACAGGGCGCGGAACTGCGGTTCCGTAGGGTCGGCATACGCGTTCTGAACACAAGCCATCAAGACAGTTACCGCACCCAGCGCAAAACGAGACTTCATAGTCGCTTCCTTATTTAGACTGCATCAACGACGTCGTCGGGGGACGACGCCAATTCTTCATCGGCCTTGGCCTGCTGCCGTTGCCACATCTGCGCGTACAAGCCGTCCGCCGCCAGCAGCGACTGGTGCGTGCCGCGTTCGACGATGCGGCCGTGGTCCAGCACCAGGATCTGCTGCGCGTCCGCCACCGTGGACAGGCGGTGCGCGATCACCATCGTCGTGCGGCTCCTGGCGATTTCCTTCAACTGCGCCTGGATCGCCTGCTCGGCCTTGGAGTCCAGCGCGGACGTGGCTTCGTCGAAGATCAGGATGGCGGGATTCTTCAACAGCGTGCGGGCGATCGCCACGCGCTGCTTCTCGCCGCCGGAGAGTTTGAGACCGCGCTCGCCGACCATGGTCTCGTAGCCGTCCGGCAGGCTGTCGATAAAGTCGTGGATGGACGCCGCGCGCGCCGCCGCCACGATCTGTTCTTTCGTCGCGCCGGGCTGGCCGTAGGCGATGTTGTATTCGATGGTGTCGTTGAACAGCACCGTATCCTGCGGCACGATGCCGATCGCGTGGCGCAGCGTGTCCTGCGTGACCGTGCGCAGGTCCTGGCCGTCGATGGTGATGCCGCCGGCGTTGACTTCGTAGAAGCGGAACAGCAACCGCGACAAGGTCGACTTGCCCGAACCACTGTGGCCCACCACCGCCGTCGTCGTGCCCGGCGCGATGGTGAAGTCCACGTCGAACAGGATCTGGCGCTTGGATTCATAGCTGAAGTCCACATGATTGAAACGCACCTGCGCGCCATGCGTGACCAGCGGTTGCGCGTCCGGCGAGTCGGCCACTTCGCGGTTCTGGTCCAGCAGCGAGAACAGCTTCTCCATGTCGGCCAGGCTTTGCTTGATCTCGCGGTAGATCACGCCGAGGAAGTTGAGCGGTATGTAAAGCTGGATCATGAAGGAGTTCACCAGCACCAGGTCGCCCAGGGTCATCTTGCCGTCGATGACGCCTTGCGTGGCGCGCCACAGGATCAGCGTGACGGCGGTGGCGATGATCAGCGACTGCCCGGTGTTCAGCAGCGACAGGGAGGTCTGCGATTTGACGGCGGCCGCTTCGTAGCGCTGCAAGCCTTCGTCGTAACGCTTCGCTTCATAGTCCTCGTTGCCGAAGTATTTGACGGTCTCGTAGTTGATCAGCGAATCGATGGCCTTGGTGTTGGCCTTCGAGTCCAGGTCGTTCATGGTGCGGCGGAAGTGCGTGCGCCAGTCGGTGACGAAGATGGTGAAGGAGATGTACGTCACCAGCGCGACGAAGGTGATCACCGAGAACCAGATGTCGTAGTGCGTGACGAGGTAGCCCAGCACCAGCGTGATCTCCACCAGCGTCGGCAGGATGTTGAACAGCGTGTAGGAGATCAGCGAACCGACCGCGCGCGTGCCGCGTTCGATATCGCGCGTCATGCCGCCGGTCTGGCGGTTCAGGTGGAAGCGCAGCGACAGCGCGTGCAGATGACGGAACACCTGCAGCGCGATGGTGCGCACGGCGCGCTGCGTGACGCGCGCGAACAGGAACTCGCGCAGCTCGGTGAACAAGGTGGTCGACACGCGCAGCACGCCGTAGGCCGCCAGCGCGCCGAGCGGCAGTACCAGCAGCGCCTGCGGATGCGATGGCGAGATGCTCAGGCTGTCGATCAGGCTCTTCATCACGACCGGCACGCCGACGTTGGCCAGCTTGGCGCCGATCAGGCAGCCCAGCGCCAGCAGCACGCGCCATTTGTAGACCCACAGGTAGGGGAAGAGAGTTTTCAGCGTCGCCATGTCGCTGCGCGGGGCGGCGGCATGGCTGGCGTTGGCTGGCGGGGTGTTCGGGGAGTACGTAGTACGTCGCATGGCGGTTGTCGGCTTTTTATGGTTCAATCCCGGTAATTGTAGCCCTTCAAGAGAATTCACGATGACCACCCCAGAAAATCCCACCTCCATCAAAGCCGAAACCGTCAACCGCGGCCTGCCCGCCGGGAAAATGCCGGAACTGCGCATGATGCCGGCGCCGTCCGACGCCAACGTCTACGGCGACGTGTTTGGCGGTTGGATCATGGCCCAGGTCGACATCGCCGGCTCGCTGCCGGCCACCCGCCGCGCCAACGGCCGCGTGGCGACCATCTCGGTGAACTCCTTCGTGTTCAAGAACCCCGTGTTCGTGGGTGACCTGCTGTCGTTTTATGCTGATATTGTCAAGGTTGGCAATACATCCATTACCGTCAACGTCGAGGTGTATGCCGAGCGCAATCGCCTGCAGGCCTGCACCGTCAAGGTCACCGAGGCCACGCTGACCTACGTCGCCACCGATTCGGACCGCAAGCCGCGCAAGGTGCCGCCGATCGAAACGCTGATCCGCTCCTGATCCGGCGCGGCACGCAACAAGGGGGGCTAGCTTGGAACATCCAAACACAGTGCTGGCTCGCCGGGCGATGACGCTCCTGTTGGCGATCGCCATGGCCAGCGCGGCTGCGGCGGATGTCGAAGCAGCCAAAAGCTATACGATCGGGGTCGAGGACTTGCAATATTATCCCCTGCATACGACCGGCAATGGCAATGTCTTTGGCGGTTTCGCGCGCGAGGTCCTGGACATGTTCGCCAAGGAGAAAGGTTATTCCTTCCGCTACGTTCCCTTGCCCGTCAACCGCCTGTATGTCGCGTTCCTGAAGGAGCGCACGCTTGATTTCAAATACCCCGACAACCCCAGGTGGAAGGAAGATTTGCGCGGCGCGGCCACGATCCATTATAGCGCGACGCTGGTCACCTCCGAAGAGGGGGCGATGGTGCTGCCCAAACACAAGGGGCGCTCGCTGCGCCAGATCAAGTCGCTGGGCACGGTGCTGGGATTTACCCCCTGGCCCTATCTACCCGCGATCGACAGCAAGGCTATCACGCTCAGCACCAGCAATGGCTTCGATGGTTTGTTGAGGCACGCGCTGGCCGATCATATCGATGCCGTGTACATCAATGTCGATGTCGCCAATTACCTGCTGGCGAAAGAGCTGAAAACGCCGGGTGGCCTGGTGTTCGATCCGGGGCTGCCGCACGCCCGCAGCGACTTTAGCCTGTCGACACTGCGCCACGCCGAGGTGTTGAACGAATTCGACGCTTTTTTGCGACGCGAGCGCCTCCAGTTGCAGAATCTCAAACTCAAATACGGGATTGAAGAGCGCGGCGGACCGTGAACGGATCTGCCGCCTTCCACCTCGGGAGCCGACGCACCTGTTGCCGCGCGCCCGACGATTTTTTCCGTAGAGCTATAGGATCGCCACAAGCAAGAACACAACTGGTAAAGTTGATCTTCGTCATGAACACGGCGAAGACTTCGTCGCGGCCATCGTATTCGAACACACGCCCTCGTCCGCGATGCACCCGGACGAGCCCGACACCGCATCTGACGCCGCATGCTGAGCCTACACACCAACGCCGCCTCGCTGTCCGCGCAAAACGCCCTGTTCCGCACGGAGAGCAGGACGGCGACCGCCATGACACGACTGGGCACTGGCTACCGCGTCAACTCGGCGCGGGACGACGCGGCCGGCCTGCAGATCGCCACCCGGCTGGTCGCGCAGACCCATGGCATGACGGTAGCGCGAAGCAATATCCAAAAAGACATTTCCATCCTACAAACGGCGGACGGCGCACTCAACGAGAGCACCACTATCCTGATCCGCATGAAGGACCTGGCGATCCAGGCCGCCGACGGTTCGGCCACGGCCACCGACCGCGATGCGATGCAGGCCGAATACACCGCGCTCAGTCATGAACTGAGTAATATTTCCAGTACGACCACCTTCGGTGGCAGCAAGTTGCTGCAAGGCGACACGGTGGCGGAGCGGGCTGGCGTGATCGCCGCGACCGCCAACGCCGTCGCCAACGCCGCCAACGCCGCCGCCGCGCACGCCGCCGCCATGGGCGCCTACAATGCCGCTGCCGCCGCCGACGCCGCCGGATCGACGCAGGCCACGCAGGTGGCGCTCGCCGCCGCTTTGGCCACGGCCACGGCGGCGGCGGCAAGCTCCGGCGTCGCCGCCGTCGCCGCCACCGACGCCCAGGACTATGCCGCCGCCGTAGCGCTGGTGGTGGCCGTCAATGGCAAGTTTTCAAACGCGGTCTGGTTCCAGATAGGCGCCTCCGCCAGCGAGACGATGGAATTTAACCTGACCCCGTTGCTAAGCGATATGCATACCGCCCTGCACGCGGCCTCGACCACCTACGACACCTTCGGCGTCCAGGTCAAAGGCCGAGGTACCGACCTCGTCCTCGCGTCGGTGGCCGCCACCACCATCGACCAGCTGCAACTGGCGCTGGACGCGGTCGCTAGCGTGCGCTCCAGCCTGGGCTCCGCCGTCAGTCGCCTGAACCATTCGGACAACAATCTGGCCAATACGAGCGCCAATACCGTTCGGGCGACCGGCCGCATCATGGACACCGATTTCGCGCAGGAAAGCGCCGAGATGCTGTCCAATCAAATGCTGATGAAGGCGGGCAGCGTGGTGCTGCGGGACAGCCATAGCATCTCGACGATGCTGATGTCGCTGCTGAAATAAGGCGCGGCAGCCCGGTTTGGTTAGCGCTTGAATCGAGGCCGACACCGCCTATACTGGCTAGACCATCACCGTATGGAGGCGCTACATGTTGAAAGTAACAGAAAGTGATATTGCGCAAGAGCTGGATAGCTATTTGCACCGGGCTCTGACGCAGACCATCGTCGTAGAGAAGCCTGACCACGACCCCGTGGTCATGCTGTCACTGGCCGAGTTTGAAAGGCTGCAAGACGTCGACGACCAGCACTGGGCCGATTGCGCCCGCAAGGCCAACGTCGAAGGATATATCGATCACGATCATGAAGTGCGGCAGCGACTGGCCGCCGCCATGAGGGACAAGCGGCTCGCTTGCATCAAGAAAGGACCGCGTTTCGAACATCATTAGATAAAACAGATCCGGGGACAGGTCCCCCATTATTTCATGAGCTCGGTTAAATAACCGAGCTCATGAAATAATGGGGGACCTGACCCCGGGTTGTTTTTATTACGCTGCGACTTTTTCGTCGCGCAGCTGACGGCGCAGGATCTTGCCGACATTGGTCTTCGGCAGCTCATCACGGAACTCGATGTACTTCGGCTTCTTGTAGGCGGTCAGTTCGTGCTTGCAGAAGTCCAGCAGCTGCTCGGCGGTCAGGTTCGGGTCCTTGCGCACCACGAACAGCTTGACGGCTTCGCCCGAGTTCTTGTCCGGCACGCCGATGCACGCCACTTCCAGCACGCCCGGATGCGAGGCCACCACGCCTTCCACTTCGTTCGGATACACGTTGAAGCCGGACACGATGATCATGTCCTTCTTGCGGTCGACGATGCGGGTGAAGCCTTGCTCGTTCATGATGCCGACGTCGCCGGTCTTGAAGAATCCGTCGGCCGTCATCGACTTGGCGGTTTCGTCCGGACGGTTCCAGTAGCCGGCCATCACCTGCGGGCCGCGGATGGCGATCTCGCCGGTCGCGCCCAGCGGCAGCACGTTGCCGTCGTCGTCCAGGATGCAGACGTCGGTCGATGGAATCGGCAAGCCGATGGTGCCGGTGAATTCCTTGATGTCGACGCGGTTGGCGGTGGCCACCGGCGAGGTTTCCGACATGCCGTAGCCTTCGATGATCGGCGTGCCGGTCAGCTTGAGCCAACGGTCGGCCACGGCCTGTTGCACGGCCATGCCGCCGCCGTTGCAGATCGAGTAGGACGAGAAGTCCAGCTTGGCGAACTCGGCGTTATTGAGCAGCGCGTTATACAGCGTGTTCACCGCAGGGAACACGGCCACGCGGTACTTGGCCAGCTCCTTGACGAAGCCGGGAATGTCGCGTGGATTCGGCACCAGCAGGTTCAGGCCGCCCATGCGCATGCCCATGAAGGAGCTGATGGTCAGCGAGTAGATGTGGTACAGCGGCAGCGCGCACACAAACACCAGCTGCTCGGCCTGCGGCTTGAATTGCAGCCAGGCTTCGTTCTGCAGCACGTTGGCGATGATGTTACGGTGCAGCAGCACGGCGCCCTTGGACACGCCGGTGGTGCCGCCGGTGTATTGCAGGAAGGCGATATCGTCATGGCCCTGCTTGACCGGATTGAGCGTCAGGCGCGAACCCTCGGCCAGCACCTGCTTGAACGAGACCGCGTTCGGCAGCGAGAACGACGGCACCATCTTCTTGACGTTGCGGACCACGAAGTTGACCAGCGTGCCCTTCAGCGCGCCCAGCATGTCGCCCATGGTGGCGACGATCACGTGCTTGACCTGGGTGTGCGCAACCACCTGCTCCACCGTGGTGGCGAAGTTTTCCAGCACGATGATCGCTTCCGAACCGGAGTCCACCAGCTGGTGCTGCAGCTCGCGCGGCGTGTACAGCGGATTGACGTTGACCACCGTGTAGCCGGCGCGCAAGATGGCCGCCATCGCCACCGGATATTGCAGCACGTTCGGCAGCATGATCGCCACGCGCGCGCCCGGCTTCAGACCCTTGCTTTGCAGCCAGGCGCCCATTTGCAGCGACAGCTTGTCGAGCTCGCCGTAAGTGACGAACTTGTCCATGCAGACGTAGGCGTTGCGGTCGGCAAACTTGCGGAACGATTCTTCCAGCAGGTGCGTCACCGAGCGGTACTGCGTGCTGTCGATCTCAGCGGGCACACCTTCGGGGTAGGACTTCAGCCAAATTTTTTCCATGTCTTACGCAGCTTTCTTGTTCTGGCCGGGTGGTTCATCGCGCAGCATGCGCCGCAGGATTTTCCCGACGTTGGTTTTGGGCAGCTCCTCGCGGAACTCGATATATTTTGGCTTTTTATAGCCGGTAAATTGTTCTTTGCAATACGCCATCAACTGCTCGACCGTCAGGTTCGGATCCTTGCGCACCACGAACACCTTGACCGCTTCGCCCGAGTGCTCGTCCGGCACGCCGATGCACGCACACTCCAGCACGCCCGGATGGAGCGCGATCACTCCCTCCAGCTCGTTCGGATAAACGTTGAAGCCGGACACCAGAATCATGTCCTTCTTGCGGTCGACGATCTTCACGAAGCCGTTCTCGTCCATCACGCCGACGTCGCCGGATTTGAAATAGCCGTCGGCCGTCATGACCTTGGCGGTTTCGTCCGGACGCTTCCAGTAGCCGGCCATCACCTGCGGACCGCGGATCGCGATCTCGCCCGGCTGGCCCAGCGCCACTTCATTGCCGTCGTCATCGAGGATAGCGATGTCGGTCGACGGTACCGGCAAACCGATGGTGCCGGTGAAGGCCGAGCTGTCGGCGCGGTTGCAGGTAGCCACCGGCGACGTCTCGGACAAGCCATAGCCTTCGATGATGGACACACCCGTCACCTTCAGCCATTTATCGTTGACGGCCTGCTGCACCGCCATGCCGCCGCCGTTGCAGATCTTCAGCGCCGAGAAGTCCAGGCTGCCGAAGGAGGCGTGGTTCAGCAGCGCGTTGTACAGCGTGTTCACCGCCGGCAGCATGTTGAACTTGTATTTGCTCAGCTCCTTGATGAAGCCGCCGATGTCGCGCGGATTCGGGATCAGGATATTCAGTGCGCCGACGCGCGTGCCCCACATCGCGCAGCAGGTCAGCGCGAAGATGTGGTACAGCGGCAGGGCGCAGACGATAGTGATCTGCTCGGTCACATTGCCCAGCGCCGGCTTGGACCAGGCCTCGTTCTGCAGCAGGTTGGCCACCAGGTTGCGGTGCGTCAGCGTGGCGCCCTTGGAGACGCCGGTGGTGCCGCCCGTGTATTGCAGGAAGGCCGGATCGGTCGGTTCCAGCGACACCGGGGTCAGCTTCATGCGGCCGCCTTGCGACAGCGCGTCCTTGAAGCGCACCGCGTTCGGCAAGGAGAACGGCGGCACCATCTTCTTGACGCTGCGCACCACGAAGTTGACCAGCGCGCCCTTGAGGCCGCCGAGCATCTCGCCCATGCTGGCCACCACGATGTGCTTGACTTGCGTGCGGCCCAGCACCTGCTCCAGCGTGGTCGCAAAATTTTCCAGGATCAGGATGGCTTCGCTGCCCGAGTCGTTGAGCTGGTGCTCCAGTTCGCGCGGCGTGTACAGCGGGTTGATGTTGACCACCGTGTAGCCGGCGCGCAGGATGGCGGCGATGGCGATCGGATACTGCAACACGTTCGGCATCATGACGGCGACGCGCGCCCCCTTCTTCATGCCGCGACTTTGCAGCCAGGCCCCCAGGCGCTTGGAATAGGCATCCACTTCGGCATAGGTAAGGAATTTGTCCATGCAGACGTAGGCGTTGCGGTCGGCGAACTTGTGGAAGGATTCTTCCATCAGCTGGACCAGCGAGCGGTATTGGCTCGTGTCGATCTCGGTCAGCATGCCGGGCGGGTACGACTTCAACCAGATTTTTTCCATCCTGTGCCTCGTGTCTCGAATTATCGTTGTAAGGTCCGGCGCACAGTGCCGGTTCAGGGTCGGGGGATTCGTCTATGCGAACTTCCGGAGCCTACTTATGACGATGCTATCGGGCAGCAAGCTCAGACGCAAGCGCATTTAACCATATTTGAACGCGGCTTCTAACGGCTTTTTATGTTGCATCGCAACATCAATGCATGCCTTCCGGCGCGGCGTCCGGCTCCTTGGCGCTCTCCGCGTTGAGCATTACCGGGCGACCCAGTTGCTGCAGCTGCTGCTGACGTTGAACTAGATCAAGAGAAGCTAATTTTTGCACTGCACCATAAAATCGCACGAACGTTCGTTCTTGCTTTAGCAATGAACGGAAGGCGGGCAAAAAATCGTGGTAAGTTCCCACAGCGCTGAGGTGGGCGTTGGTCAGCGGCTCGGCAAACCAGCGGTCGTAGCCGGCGTAGCCCCCCCAGCTGTCCTTCAATTTTTGGTACTCGGTTTTCAGGTGGGCGAAGATGCGCGCCTTCTCGGCCCGCTTGTGGCGGGTGCTGTATTTGCTGGCGTAGGTGTCGGCCAGCATTTTGCGGTGGCGCACCAATAGTTCGAGGAAGTCCTGGCGGCGCGCGTTGTAGCGAGTGTAGGCCTCGCGCATCGGATCGGTGCCGTACAGCTCCAGCCAGCGCGCCACGCCGGCCTCCTCCACCGCCGTCGCGAAGCCTTCGTTGAACTGCGAATCGCCCTGCACGTACACCACCTGGTGCGCCAGCTCGTG
Organism: Duganella sp. S19_KUP01_CR8; assembly: GCF_036688705.1. Lineage (NCBI taxonomy): Bacteria > Pseudomonadati > Pseudomonadota > Betaproteobacteria > Burkholderiales > Oxalobacteraceae > Duganella > Duganella sp. S19_KUP01_CR8. The sequence continues at coordinate 25,759 of NZ_JAQQPR010000043.1, forward strand.
GAACACCATGCGCGCCAGCTCGGCGTCGGAATAGTTGATGAAGGTCGACAGCAGCGGATCGCTGAACCAGCCCAGCGTAGAGTACGCCGGCACGCCGCCGACTTGCACGTCGTCGTTCTCCTTGCGCAGCTCGTCGGCGTAGGCCATCGCGTCTTCCTTGCTGTAGTAGCCGCGATAGCTGACACAACCGGCGATCGGGAAGCACCACTGGATCGGCCGCAGCGACAGCTCCGGCGTCGCCACCACGTTCCACAGCACAAAGGGGCGCGTCAGCGCGGCGTAGTTTTTATAACTGGCGTTGTCGGGCAGGCCCAATTCCTTGACGGCGAAGCGGCGTATCAACAACGCTTTTTCCAGGCGGGCCTTGAGTTGGGGGTCGGTGGACGGATCGCCCAGCCAGTCTTCAATCGGACGGGCGTCCGACCACAGCGCATACTGGCCTTGGGCGGCTTGCATGTAATACTTGAGTTGAGCGCAACCAGCCAGCAAGATTGCTGCGCAGCCCGCCGCGACCCAGTATCTGGCGCGGACAATTCGGCGGGCTAAGTTGCGCATACATTACCTTCAAGCAGCGACTCTTTCGACTTGTACCAGTGTATCGTAAAAAGTTGGTGCGCGGCCCATATCAGTCAACTGTTGGCTGGTAACCTCATTGGCGTTTTTACCATCCCTGCCTAGCTTTTTCCACCACACTGACAAGCCTACAACGAGGCCCGCGCGCGCCTTGTCCGTGACCCGCGCCTTGGCGATGAAGGTGCCGCGGTCATTGAAGATGCGCACCATGTCGCCGTCGGCGATGCCGCGTGCCGCGCTGTCGGCCGGATGGATATCCAGGTGCGGCTCGCCCTCCGCCGAACGCAGGCTCTTGACGTTGACGAAAGTGGAGTTGAGGAAGTTGCGCGCCGGCGGAGAAATCATCGCCAGCGGATATCGTTTAGCCAGTTCCGGGTTGCTGGCCACCGATTCATACGGCGGCAGATACGCGGGCAGCGGATCGAGTCCGTCGGCCGCCATCTCGGCGGAATAGAACTCGCACTTGCCGGACGGCGTGGGGAAGCCGCCGTGCGCGAACGGCGCTTCGGGCACGTTGAGCTTCTGCCAGCCCTTCTGCTTCAGCGATTCCCAATCGAAGTTGACGGCGCGGACGTCCTGCGCATTGAAGGCCATGGCCGCCAGCTGGTCGTCGCTTTCCTGGAAGCAGGGATCGTCAAAGCCCATGCGCGCCGCCAGCAGGCGGAAGATCTCGGTGTTGGCCTTGGCCTCGCCCATCGGCGCGATGGCGGCGTTGTTGGCCATCATGTACAGGTGGCCGTAGGCGGTGTGCGTATCGACGTGCTCCAGCTGCGTGGTGGCCGGCAGCACGATGTCGGCGTAGTCCACGGTGTCGGTCTGGAAATGCTCCAGCACCACGGTGAACAAATCCTCGCGCGCGAAGCCGGCCATGACCTTGGCCGAATCCGGCGCGATCGCCAGCGGGTTGGCGTTATAGACGATCACCGCCTCCACTTCCGGCCCGAACTCCGCCGACGTCGGGCGCAGCAGGTCGTCGCCAATGGTGGTCATGTTGATGGTGCGCGGCTGGCTCTTCAGCAGGTCCGGCCGTTGCAGCGCCGCCTTGTTGGTCGGGAAGGAGCCGCTGGACGACAACTGGATGCCGCCGGCCGCATGGCGCCACGCGCCCACCAACGCCGGCAGGCAGGCGATGCTGCGCACCGACATGCCGCCGCCGCGCACGCGCTGCACGCCGTAGTTGGCGCGGATCGCCACCGGCTCGCCGGCGCGCGCCATGCCGCCGTACAGCCGCGCCAGGTCGACCACTTCGGCCACGCTGATGCCGCAGGTTTCGGCGGTGCGTTCCGGCGTCCATTCGGCCGCGCGTTGTTTCAGTTGTTCGTAGCCCAGCGTGTGCTGCGCGATGTAGTCGTGGTCGAGCAGGTCTTCGGCGATCAGCACATGCATCAGGCCCAGCGCCAGCGCGGCGTCGGTGCCGGGCAGCAGCGCGATGTGCTGGTGGCACTTCTCCGCCGTCAGCGAGCGGTAGGGATCGATGGCGATCAGCTTGGCGCCATTGCGCTTGGCTTCCTGCGCGCGGGTCCAGAAGTGCAGGTTGGAGGCGATCGGATTGCCGCCCCAGATCAGGATCAGCTTGGCGTTCTGGAACTGCTCCAGGTCAATCCCGATCGAAGCGCCGATGGTGTACTTGTAGCCGGTGGCGCCGGCCGTCGCGCAGATGGTGCGGTCCAGCAGCGACGCGCCGATCTGGTTGAAGAAGCGCGACGACATCGACTCGCCCTGCACCAGCCCCATGGTGCCGCAGTAGCTGTACGGCAGGATCGCTTGCGGAGCGCGCGCGGCAATTGCTTTGAGCTTGCCTGCGATGGTATCCAGCGCCTCGTCCCAGCTGATGCGCTCGAACTTGCCCTCGCCCTTCTTGCCGACGCGGCGCAGCGGATACAGCAAACGGTCTTCATGGTAGGTGCGCTCGGTGTAGCGCGCCACCTTGGTGCACAGCACGCCGGCGGTGGTCGGATGGTCGGGGTCGCCCTTGACGGCGGTGGCCACGCCGTCCTCCACCGTCACCAGTAGTGCGCAGGTATCGGGGCAGTCGTGCGGGCAGGTCGCGCGGACTTGTGTGGTTGTCATGTCTAACGCCTAAAAAACGTGGATGCAAAGCAGTATGGTAATCGATACGGCGACGATACTCCCCACTCTGGATTTGTTTGCACGACAAGGGCTACAATGGCTGTTCTCGATGCCCAAAAGGCAAGCGAACCCGATATTGGAGAAGCAGATGAAACTAGTTGACCCCATCATTGCATTTCAATCTGAAATACAGCAAATCCGGCGTGACCTGCACGCCCATCCCGAGCTGTGCTACGAAGAAAAACGCACCTCCGACGTCGTCGCAGACAAGCTGAGCGAATGGGGCATCCCCGTGATCCGCGGCCTGGGCCTGACCGGCGTGGTCGGCATCATCAAGCACGGCAGCTCCAAGCGCGCCATCGGCCTGCGCGCCGACATGGACGCGCTGCCGATGCAGGAAGTGAACACCTTCGCCCACGCCTCGCGCCATCCGGGCAAGATGCACGCCTGCGGCCACGACGGCCACACCGCCATGCTGCTGGGCGCGGCCAAGCACCTGGCCGAGCACCGCAATTTCGACGGAACGGTGTACCTCATTTTCCAGCCGGCCGAGGAAGGCGGCGCCGGCGCGCGCCGCATGATCGAGGACGGCCTGTTCGATCAATGCCCGATGGACGCGATCTACGGCATGCACAACTGGCCGGGCGCGCCGGTCGGCACGATGAGCGTGGTCGAGGGACCGATGATGGCCTCCAGTAACGAGTTCTACGTCACCGTCAAAGGCAAGGGCGCACACGCGGCCCAGCCGCACAAGGGCATCGATCCGGTGATGGTGGCGGTGCAGATCGCCCAGAGCTGGCAAACCATCATCAGCCGCCAAAAGAGTCCGCTGGACACGGCCGTGCTGTCGATCACCCAGATCCACGCCGGCAGCGCCACCAATGTGATCCCCGACGAAGCGGAACTGGTCGGCACGGTGCGCACCTTCACCCAGCCGGTGCTGGACATGATCGAGCAGCGCATGGGCGAGATCGCCCGGCACACGGCGGCCGCGTTCGGCGCCGAGGTGGACTTCAAGTTCCGCCGCAACTATCCGCCGTTGGTCAACCATCCGGCCGAGACCAGGTTCGCGGTGGAGGTGATGAAGTCGGTGGTGGGCGCGGACAAGGTCGACGACCAGGTCGAGCCGACCATGGGCGCGGAAGACTTCGCGTTCTTCCTGCAAGCCAAGCCGGGCTGCTACGTCTTCATCGGCAACGGCGAAGGCGACCACCGCGATGGCGGCCACGGCCTCGGCCCGTGCGTGCTGCACAACGGCAGCTACGACTTCAACGACAACCTGCTGCCGATCGGCGCCAGCTTCTGGGTGCGCCTGGCCGAGAAGAGCCTGCCGCTCGCTTAAGCCAGCTTGTCCGGGGCGGTGCCGACGCGCTGTCCGGGATTCAGGGCTTCCAGTCCCAGCAGGGCCGCCGAATGATCGGCCTGCGGGACCGTCTCCACCAGCGCCTGATAGCGCTCGGTCACCAGCTGCGTCACCGGCAAGGTGATGCCCGCCGCTTCCGCCGCCGCCAGGATGTTGCGCTGGTCTTTCAGCTGCGTCTTCACCTGGCCGCCGGCGACAAAATTCCGCTCCAGCATGCGCTGGCCGTGCACGTCGAGGATTTTGCTCTCGGCGAAACCGCCGCGTATCGCCGCCCGCATCGCCGCCGGATCGGCGCCGGCCGCCTGCGCCAGCAGCATGGCCTCGGCCACGATGTTGATGGTGGCGCCGACGATCAGCTGGTTGCACAGCTTGGCCACCTGGCCGCTGCCGGCCGGGCCCACCAATGTCGGCCGGCCCATGGCCGCCAGCACCGGCTCCAGCTCGGCGAAATCTTGCGCGCTGCCGCCGGCCATGATGGCCAGCGTACCGGCCGCCGCACCGCCCACGCCGCCGGACACCGGCGCGTCGACAAAGCGCCGGCCTTGTTCAGCCAGCAGCGCGTGGAACTCCTGCGCTTCCGATTGGCGGGTCGAGCTCATGTCCGCCCACAAGGCGCGCGGCGCCAGCGCCGGCAAGGCCTCACGCATCACGGCGCCGACGATGGGGCCTGCCTCCAGCATGGAGATGACGATGTCCGCATCGCGCACCGCATCGGCCAGCACCGCCACCGCATACGCGCCGGCATCCGCCAGCGCGGCGGCCTTGGCAAAGGTGCGGTTCCAGACCGTCACCGCGTGGCCGGCCGCCAGCAGGCGCCGCACCATCGGGTCTCCCATCAAGCCAATACCGAGAAAGGCGATTCGCGTAGACAATTCCAACTCCTGAGATGATCAAAATAACAGCCTCGTCGGAATTATTCCACGAACCCCGGTACAATCCCGACAGCCGTATAAATATGAGATATGGCATTTACATTGCAAGGATACTATGTTCGCGAAACAAATGATTGCAGCAGCAGTAGCACTGATCGCCGCACAGGGCGCATTTGCCGATGACAAACTGATCGATTCCGTGGCCATCGATTATGGCAACGCCGCCAAGGTACAAATGGTGCGGTTCAGCGCCGCCAAGGATTGGAGCGCGCGCTGGTTCCAATCGAACGGCACGCACCTGAGCGGCTACTGGGAAGCCAGCGCCGGTCTGTGGAAAGAAAGCCAGTACCAGAATATTTCGGGCAACACCGCCCACCTGTGGGATGTAGGCTTCACGCCGGTGTTCCGCTTCGAGAACGACAACAAGAAGGGCATCTACTACGAAGGCGGCATTGGCGTGCACCGCCTGTCCAAGCTGTACGATAACGATACATACCGTTTATCGACCCACTTCCAGTTCGGCGACCACATCGGCATCGGCTACGTGTTCGACAACAACTGGGAAATCGGCGGCAAGATCCAGCACTTCTCGAACGGCGGCTACAAGAAGCCTAACACCGGCGTCAACTTCGTCGAAATCAAAGCGGCTTACCACTTCTGATCGAAAAACAACCCGGGGTCAAGTCTGACATTCGGACACGAGCTCTACCGTAACGACCGCTACGGTAGAGCTCGTGTCCGAATGTCAGACTTGACCCCGTTGTTTTTATTTTAGACGTTCGATTCCGCGACGATCTTCCAGCTCTTGCCTTCCTTGGCCCAGTACTGTTTCTTGCGCACCGCGTGGCGGTATTTGCCGACCACGATCTGCTGCGTGAAATTGCTGACGATGACTTCTTCCTGGCTAGGCTGGCGGAAGTAACTCGGCTGGGTCACGGTCACGCTGATCTTCTTGGCGCCGGGCAGGAAGCGGTTCTTGTCCAGCCAGGCATTCACATCCTCGTCGGCCGCCGACTTGAAGCGCGGCGAATACAGCGCGCGCAAACCGGCGTCGTCACGATTCTCGACATCGCGGCGCCAGGCTTCCACCAGCGCACTGGCTACCCGCAGGTCGCGCTCCATTTGCTCCTTGCTGACGAACTCGACCTGGTCACCGATCAGGATCGGCGTCTTGCCGATTTCTACCGTGCGGGTCAGCGTGTTCAGGTCGTCGTTGCTGACCACCACGCAGCCGTCGGTCGACAGCGGCGGACGGCTGAAGGTTTCCGGCGGCGTGCCGTGCACCCAGATGCCGGAGCCGCTGCGGCCCTGCGCCTTGTCCCAGTCGTTCGGATAATCGAGCGGCAGCGCGCCCTTGCCGTACATGTCGGGCAGCTTCACGCCAGGCAAGTGGCCGATGATGTAGTACACGCCGACCGGCGTGCGCATATCGCCTTCCTTCAGCTTGTTGATGCCCAGCTTGCCCTGGCTGACGTAGAAGTCGGACAGCAGGCGGATCTGGTCGTTGCGGTTCTCGTACAAGTAAAGGCGCGAATGCTTGGCGTCGACGATCAGCGCATGCTTCTGGTCCTTGCGCATCTGCATCAGCGCGCGCGGCAGCAGCGCCGCCGACGGCCGGCCAGGCTCGGCCTGCATGCGCACGGTCGCTTCGCGCCGCAGGTCGGCCAGCTTGGATGCTTCGCCCGCCGGCACGGCCGCGCCCAGCACGCTCACGGCGCGGGTATGCATCAGCAGGATATCGCCGCGGACCAGATGGCCCAGTCGGAAATTGGGATAGGCGACCACCAGCGCATCGGCCTTCTGCTGGGCGACACGCAGGTTGTGCTGGGACAGCTCTTTGTAAATATCGGACAGCAGCTCTTCCGGATTGGCTTTACGGACGACCGGCGCCCGCACCGGCTTTTTTGCGGCGTAACTGGTCGCCCCTCCCAACACGCTGAGAAGGAGGACGCAAAGCAACCCACTGGCACGCCAGCGTTGCGAAAATCTAAAGTGTGACATCAGCTACCCGAGGCTTCCTGCTTAATCTGCCATTTTCCACCATTTTTGACCAGCACGAGCGTCTTCCGGCTTCTGGCGGTGAGGCGGTCCGATTCATAGGTCTGGCGGAAGGTCACTTTGGCCGTATTGCCGGTCACAACCACTTCCGGTCCGCCCACTTCGACGTGGATGCGGCCCTTGCCTTCAATGCGGGCGCGACGCTCATCGGCCCAGGCCTTGCGCGACAAACCTTTAGGCGGCTCGAACTCCTGGCTATAGTAGCCGAGGTAGGAATCAACATTCTGCGTCGTCCAGGCCTTGGCCCAGCCGTGGACCTGGGCCAGCACCGCATCACGCTCGGAGGTATCCGGCTTGGCGGCTTTTTCCGGTTCTGGCTTGGCAGGTTTCGGTGGCTCCACTTTGGCCGGCTTGGCCGGTTCGGCCTGGGCGATCACCACCGGCGCAGCCTTGACTGGCGCTGGTGCTGGTGCTGGCACAGGCGCCGGCTTCGGCGGTTCAACCTTGGCCAGCACCGGCGCAGGCGCTGGTGCTGCAGGCTTGACTGGAACCGGCGTAGGCGCAGGTGCTGGCGCGGCTGGCTTGGCGGCAACCGGCGCTGGTGCTGGCACAGGCGCTGGCGCTGGCGCTGCGGCCACTTTGACTGCTGGTGCTGGCGTCGGCGACGGTGCGGGCGGCGTCACCGACAAAGCCGGTATGCGTTGCAAGGTAGTCGACTTGCCGGTATCGGCAGGAATTTGCGAAATCAGCGGCGGCGCAGCATTGGCAGTGGCGCGTGGTGCAGCCGCTTGGGCCACTTGCTGAGGCGCGGATGCCGACGCTGGCGCGGCGATCTCCGGCGCGCCGAACTTGGCGCCGGTGCTGCTGGAGAAGTTCCGCAGCAGCGTCAACTTGGACTTGGCCGGCGGAGCATTGTTCGAGCCGAGCGCCAGCGCCTTGTCGTAGGCCTGGCTGGCCATCTTGCCGTAGACATCGCCCAGGTTTTCATACGCCGTCATATAGCTCGGATTGGTGCGGATCGCTTTTTCCAGCGACACGCGTGCCTTGTCATACTGGCCGTTGGCCGCGTACAGCACGGCCAGGTTGTTATAAGGTTCCGGCAGGTCTTTGTAATCTTCGGTCAGTTTGGTGAACACTGCGATCGCCTCATCCGACTTGTTTTGCTCGGTCAGCAGCACGCCCTTCATGAAGCGCATTTGCGGATCGGATGGGTGCTTGTTCAAGTATTCGTTGGTCTTGTTCAGTGCCTCGACAAACTTGCCGGCCTTGGCCAGTTTGCTAACGTCGGCCATCTCATCGGCGCGCGCAGGCGCAAGCGCGAAGAGGGTTACCACGATGCCGGCGGACGCCAGGGCACGGTACAGCATAGTTGGAGCTGTCTTATTTTTCATTGAGGTATGAAGCAAGCACGAAAGCACACATGGTACACCTTTCGTTTCCCTAGATCAAAATCTAGCTTGTATCTTATATGCCTCTTTTGTCACAAAAAATAGTACCCGGAAATGCGAAAAACCCCACCAAGATCACTTGGTGGGGTTCTTCTATATAACTAGCCTGACGATAACCTACTTTCACAC
>NZ_JAQQPR010000044.1:0-32272 GCF_036688705.1 Duganella sp. S19_KUP01_CR8
GAGCCCATATAGCGCTTGGTTGCTAGCGCGTCGTCACTGGCAGCAGGCCGCCAGTAACGACGCGCGGTTTGCGCCGCAGACAGGGGCGGCGCTTCGACATGCACGCGGCGGCAGATCGCCGCGTGAGGTGGGGACAGTGCGTGAATGCGCACGATGTGACGCGCATCGCCCTCTGGGGAAGGATGCGCAATAAGGATGCAGCCAATCCAGGCTGATCGCAGGTTCGCTCACAGGCGAAGCCAATCTAAAAACGAATGTGGAGACTAAGGGCGCGTGACGAGCGCTACGCCTGGCGCGATGCCAAGTTGCGCGAAGGGCGATCCTTCGCGTCGAAAAGACATATTGTGCGCCATCCGGCTCGTGGCGGCATCACCTGGATAAAACTATCGTCGATTATTTGTAGTCGAGGCTATTGTGCATCGCGCGCAGTCCGTCAAGATAGTCAGCCCAGCGCTGCATCATCTCTCGTCGTGCCGGCAAATGAGCGGTCCGGTTGTAGGCACGGCCATTCGGGTCTTTGACGCGATGCGCCAGCTGGTGCTCGATCAGGTCACCGCGCTCGCCAAGAACTTCGTCCATGATCGTACGCGCCATCGCGCGGAAGCCGTGAGCTGTCATCACCTCTTTGCTGTAGCCCATACTGCGCAAGGCGGCGTTGATAGTGTTCTCGCTCATACAGCGGTCGTGAGTGCGCATACCAGGGAACACGTACCTGCCCTCCCCGCTCAATCGATGCACCTGTCGCAGTATGTCGACCGCCTGCTTAGGAAGCGGCACGATGTGGTCATTCTCCATCTTCATCTTGACGCCAGGTACGCGCCACTCGCCTTTAAAAAGATCGAGCTCAGACCATTCCATCGCCCGGATCATGCCAGGGCGCTGGAATAGCATCGGCGAGATCTTCAGAGCCGCCATGGTGTATGGATGCCCGTCGTATCCATAGATGGCTCGCAGCAGCGCGCCGACCTTTTCAGGCTCCGTGATGGCCGCGTAATGCCCCTCTGGCACGGACGCCAAGGCGTCGCCCAGATCGCGCGTCACATCGCGTTCTGCGAGCTCGCAGGCCACGGCAAAGCGAAAGACCTGCCCCACCGCGCGCTTGACGTTATGAGCCGTCTCCAACGCGCCGCGATCCTCGATGTGCCTCAGCGCGGCGAGGACCTGGCGTGGCCGGATCTCCGCGATCGGCATCGCGCCGATGACAGGGAAGATATCCTTGCGCAGCCAGTTGAAGATTTTTCGCCGTGTGCCCTCGGCCCGTTCGGCCTTGGTCTTTTCAAGCCACAGGAGGGCCACCACCTCGAACGTATTGGACGCCGCCATCTGTCGCACGGCTTTGGCGCTGCGGCGCGCTTGCGCAGGATCTTTGCCGGACCGCTGCAATGCGCGCGCCTCGTCGCGGCGAGCACGCGCCTCACTAAGCGACACTTCCGGATATGGTCCGAACGAGAGCCGGCTTTCCTTGCCCGACGCCTGACGAAACTTCATGCGCCACAATTTGGAACCGGATGGGATGACTTCTAGGTAGAGCCCGCCACCATCGAAGAGCTTGTAAGTCCGCTCCCGGGGCTTGGCCTTCCGGATCTGGGTATCGCTCAACGGTGCGACGGGGATCGGCATTATGGGGGCATTTGAAGGGGGCATCCCAAAAACTGCCCCCTAAAATGCCTCCAAAACCGCGAGCTGTCAACAGACCTCAGCAGCTTTTGGTGGACTCAGATTTGAGATTTCTCCTATGAGAAGGAGAAAAACCGCGACGTGCATGGACGTCTGCGGATGAGGTAATGGTGCTCCGAGCCGGAATCGAACCGGCACGCCTTGCGGCGGGAGATTTTAAGTCTCCAGTGTCTACCAATTTCACCATCGGAGCGACAGAGCCCGTGATTATGCCACGAACCGGGCATAACTGCCATACCGGCAACTGTCAGATCCGATAACATGGCATCATTGCTAATATCTACGTCCCAAGGATAGCCATGACCGTTTTACGCCGCCTGCTCGTTGCGATGCTGTTGATGATGCTGCACTGCTTCGCAACCGCTGCCGACATCCTCCCCGCCCCGCAACCCGGCGCGCCAGCTGCCTCGCCAGCCCCGGCCAAACTGGTCTTCGCCAACCGCACCATATTCGTGTTCCGCTCGGTGCTGACCGGCTATCCGCCGGAAGAACGCGCCGACGGCGCCCGCAAGCGCCTCGACGCGGCGCTGGCCCGCAATGGCGCGCAGCAGCCCGGAATCCGTCCGATCGTCGAAGGCACGCAGGTGACGCTGGACGGCACCCTGCTGTTCCTGGTCACGCCGGCCGACATCAACCCGCTGGCCGGCGACACCACCGACAGCGTGGCCAGCGAAAGCGCGGCAACCCTCGGCAAGGCCCTAATGGAACGCCGCGAACAAGCCAGCCCGCGCTACCTGCTCATCGCAGCGGCCCTGTGCGCCGCAGCCACGCTTGCATACGCCCTGATACTGCACGGCCTGCGCCTGATGCACCGCTGGGTGGGCAAGCGCTCGACCCAGGCCATCAGCCGCCGGCTCGGCCAGGTCAAACTCAAAAACGTGCGCATCCTCGACGCCGAGCACTACGTGGCCTTCATGCGCCAACTGGTCAACCTGTTGATCTGGGGCCTGCGCTTGATGGCGACCTATCTGTGGCTGGCCTTCGTGATGGGTAAAATCCCCTACTCGCGCAGCTGGGGCGAACGCCTGCAGGACTATCTGATCGACGTCGCCACCAGCGTCGCCCAGGGCATCATCGAAGCGTTGCCTGGCTTGGTGCTGGTGGCCGTCATCGCCGCCATCGCGCGGCTGGTGATGCTGACCGCAGGCTCTGTGTTCCAGCGCGTGGAAAGCGGCGAGCTGCAAATCGCCTGGCTCGATCGCGACACCGCCACGCCCACGCGCCGCATCCTGAATGTGGTGATCTGGCTGTTCGCGCTGGCGATGGCCTACCCCTACCTGCCCGGCGCGCACACGGCGGCGTTCCAGGGCGTGTCGGTGCTGGTGGGTTTGATGGTGTCGATCGGCGCTTCCAGCATCGTAGGCCAGGGCGCCAGCGGTTTGATCCTGATGTACGCGCGCTCGCTGCGCAAAGGCGAATACGTGCGCATCGGCGAGTCGGAAGGCACGGTGGTCGAACTGGGCATGTTCGAAACGCGCCTGCGCACCGGCCTGGGTGAAGAGATCACCATGCCCAACGCCTGGGTGCTGTCCAACACCACCAAGAACTACTCGCGCGCGCACGCCGGCACCGGCTTTGTGCTCGACACCACCGTCACCATCGGCTACGACACGCCATGGCGCCAGGTGCATGCGATGCTGGAGCTGGCCGCCGCCAGGATAGAGGACATCGCCGCCACGCCCAAGCCCTACGTGATGCAGATCGGGCTGTCGGATTTCTATCCGGAGTACCGGCTGGTGGCCTACGCCACCGTGGAAACGCCGCGCCGCCGCGCCGAGGTCCTGAACCAACTGCACCAGCAGATCATCGACGTGTTCAATGAATACGGCGTTGCGATCACGTCGCCGCACTTTACCCAGGAGCCGGCCACGCCGCACGTGATCCCGAAAGAGAACTGGCATCCGGCGCCGGCAGTCGCGCCTATCGACCTGGCGCGCGACCAGCAGCCGTAGGCAGCATCTAGCCCGGCGACTCGCGGTCGCGCGCCACCGGCGGCAGGCGGTGCTTGAGGGTGCCGACCTTTTGCGCGCGGTAGATGCCGGTGTGGCCGGAGAACAGATACGCCACCACGCATGCCAGCGCCGCGTATGGCCCGATCTGCGGACCGAATAATTCGATCGCCATGATGGTCGACGCCAGCGGCGTGTTGGCCGCGCCCGCGAACACCGCGACGAAGCCTATCCCCGCCAGCATGGCGAACGGCAGATGCAACAACGGCGCCAGCGCGTTGCCCAGCGTCGCGCCGATGTAGAACAGCGGCGTGACTTCGCCGCCTTTGAAGCCGCTGCCCAGCGAGGCCACCGTGAACGCGAACTTGCCGAAGAAATCCCAAGGCGCCAGCGGCTGCTGGAACGCTTCGACCATCACCGGGATACCGAGGCCGATGTAGCGTGTGCCGACCACCCACACCGCCAGCGCCACCAGCGCGCCGCCGATCAAAGGACGCAGCGGCGCATACGCCACATGGCGCCTCATGAACGCCGATGCGGCATGCGTGGATTTGGCGAACAACATACCGGTCAGGCCGAACACGATGCCGGCCGCCAGCACGGCGGCCATGCTCCAGAAGCCGATCGCCACGACGCCGTTCATCGCGTAGTGGGTGTGATGCACGCCCCAGGCCATGCCCACCTGGTCGGCGGCGATGGCCGCCACCATGCAGGGGAAGATGGCGTCGTAGCGCAGGCGGCCGATGGCCAGCACTTCCAGTCCGAAGATGGCGCCGGCCAGCGGCGTGCCGAACACGGAAGCGAAACCGGCGCTGATGCCGGCCATGAGCAGGATGCGGCGCTCGGCATGGCGCAGGCGGAATACGTGGGTGAGCTGGTCGGCCAAGGTACCGCCCATCTGCACCGCCGTGCCTTCGCGGCCGACCGAGGCGCCGAACAAATGCGAGATCACGGTGCCGATCAACACCAGCGGCGCCATGCGCAGCGGGACGACTTTCTTGGGATCGTGGATTTCGTCGATCAGCAGGTTGTTGCCCGCTTCGACGCTGCTGCCCAGCTTCAGATATACCCAGCCGACCGCGAAGCCGGCCAGCGGCAGCAGCCAGATGATCCAGGCGTGCGCTTCGCGCCAGGCGGTGGCGCGGGCCAGCGCGAACAGGAAGAAGGCCGAAGCGGTCCCGCTCAGCAGCGCGATCAGGCCCGCGATGGCGGTCCATTTACCGATATACGGCAACAGGGCGATTTGTTCTGGATAGCGGCGTGATTTCATCTGACTTGCATACTAGCAAATTCGTCAGATGGCGGCAATCAGGCTCCGGAATGGAACCAAATCCAAACCCAACCGGTCCAACAACTATGGAAGAGCGCATCGCAAAACTTGAGGCCATATCCGACAGCACCGTTGCGGCGGTTGCTGCGCTGAGGACTGACATGAATGATCGATTCAAGCTTGTTGATGCGCAATTGGCCGAGCTGCGCCGGCAAAAAGTCGAGACTGACGTTATATTGGGCAGGCTAGACGCGCAAGCAGCCCAGATCGCCGACCTGCGGCAATACATGGACCAACGGTTTACCCTGAACCAGGAAGAAACAAACCTGCGCTTCAAACAAGTAGATCAGCGCTTCAAACAAGTAGATCAACGCTTCGATCAAGTAGATCAGCGCTTCGATCAAGTAGATCTGCGCCTCAAAAACCTAGAGACACGGATGGATGAGCAAGCCTCTCAAATCAAAGACCTACGGTCGGAATTCCGCTACATCACCCGCTGGATCATGGGCAGCCAGTTTGCCATCGTGCTATTCCTGCTGGGGCTGGCCGCAAAGACTTTTTATCCGTCCTGAGCCCAACCTCAGGCCAGCCGCACCAGCGGATTGGCGATGATGTTGTCGATCTGGCGGATCGCCTCGTCGCAGGCGGCGGCGATGGCTTCGTCCTCTGTGTCGCGCATGAACTGCATGGTGGCGCCTTCGAACACTTCCACCCCATCCGCGCCGGCGCGCTCGATGTCGCAGCTGGCGGTCCAGCGGCGGTCGGTGGTCGGCAACGCGGTCGGCACGATCTCCCAGCCCTTGTAATGAATCTTGTCCATGACGCTCTCCTCGATAAGCAAACAGACTATCACGAAGCGCCAGGCGCGCCGCGCACGGATGCGCTGCGCGCCTGCCTGATCAGTCCTCGCTGTCCTGGTGCGCGGTGCGGCCGATCGGTTGCTCCATATTCGCCAGGAACCAGCTCAGCGAGGTCATCACCGCCACATGGCGCTTCAACTCCAGCGGGCTGACCTTGTCCAGTGTATCGGCCGGCGTGTGGTGATAATTGAAGTACGACGACGAATCGACCATCGGCTCGAACACCGGCACACCCGCGCGTTCCAGCGGACCGGTATCGGCCGCGCCGGCGATGTCGCGACGCTCGAACTGGCCGGCGCCGATCGGCGCCAACGCGTCCTTCAGCGGCGCGAAGTACTTCACCATCGGCGGCGTCACGCTGCCGATGAAGCCGAACGGACGGCCACCGCCGCTGTCCGACTCGATGGCGGCGAAGTGCTTGTCCAGCTTATCCTTGTTCGCGTCGAAGTAAGCCTTGCCGCCACGGGTACCGTTTTCCTCGTTCATCCACGCGATCACGCGGATGGTGCGGCGCGGATGCAGGTCCAGCTTCTTCAGCGTTTCGATCACGCCCATCGCGCCGGCCACGCCGGTGCCGTCGTCATGAGCGCCGGTGCCCAGGTCCCACGAATCGAGGTGGCCGGAGACGATCACCACTTCATCGGCCTTGTCGCTACCCGGCCAGTCGGCGATGACGTTGAAACTGTCGGCGTCCGGCAAGGTTTGCGGGGTCAGCGTCAGGTGCATCTTGACCGGGCCGCGCGCCAGCAGGCGATCCAGCAGCAGCACGTCCTCGGTGGTGATGGCGGCGGCAGGAATTCGCGCGCCGTCGGTCAAGCCGGTCACGCCGGTATGCGGAATGCGGAAGTTGGCGCCGCCGACCGAGCGCACCAGCGCCGCCGCCGCGCCCAGCTCCGCCGCCATCTTCGGACCGACATAGCGGAAGCCCGCGCCCGGACCGTAAGCGGCGCCGGCGTGGCCGCGATCGGCCAGTTCCTGGTCAAACGGCACGTCCACCAGCACGATGCTGCCGTTCACCTGGGCCGCTTTGGCCTTCAATTCCTGCAGGCTGCGCACCACCAGCACCGGCGCGGTCAGGCCGGCGGCGGGCGTGGCGCCCGAACCGCCCAGCGCCGTCAGCACGATCTTCTGCGTAATGCCGGCCGGACGGCCGTTGTAGTCAACCAGTTCCGCCGTCTCCACGCCGCGCACCCAATGCGGCACCTTGACCGGTTGCAGCGTGACCTTGGCGCCCAGCTTGCGCATGGCGGCCGCCACCTGCTCCACCGACGCGGCGGCGCCCGCAGATCCGGACAGGCGCGGTCCAATCAGATCGGTCATGTCGGCCAGGCGCTCGTAGGCCCAGTCGCTCTTCATCGCGCTGTCGCGGATCTGGGCCAGGGTGGCCGGATCGTTGGCTGGAGCGGCGATGGCGCCAGCGCTCAACAGACAGCTGGCAAGGACGGTCAGGGACAACGGGGACTTGAAGACGGATTTCATGCGTTTCCTATGGATGTGGGGTGAGTTGCAAAAACGATCTAAACGATAACCTATCGTGGAGATCTTGTCATCAATGTTGATTTGTTATGGCCGTTGCACTACCATGAACCTTCAACCATGTGAAGAAAGCGCCTATGCTCAAGGGTTCACTCTGCACCGTGCGCCACCTGCTGACCGCCGACCTGAACACCTTCATCGCGCTGGTCAACGACCTGCCGTCGCGCGGCGACCACTTCTCCGCCCACTTCAAGTCGCCGGAAACGATGCGCAAGGAGTTCGTGCAAAATGGCTTCGTCAGCGACGACAGCGAGTTGTTTGTCATCGAGGACAGCCTGCACCACATCGTCGGCGTCATCACGCATTTCAAAAGCCGCACGCCGATCACGCGCGAAATCGGCTACCGCCTGCTCGACCCCAAGCTGGCCGGACGCGGTTACGTGACCGAGGCGTGCCGGATGCTGGTCGATTACCTGTTCAAGGTCCACCAGTTCCACCGTTTGGAGCTGCTGACCGCGCCGGAGAACGTGGCCTCGATCCGCGTGGCGCAAAAATGCGGTTTCAGCGCCGAAGGCACGCTGCGCCAGAGCTTTTTCATCAATGGCCGGTACCAGGATGTGCAGGTTTTCAGCCTGTTGCGCCCCGAATGGGAGGCGTTCAGGGGTTAAATGTTACAAGCCATTACCGGGATGGCCAGTTTGTAAGCATGTGTATAAGACGTGGTGTATTCCCTTCCAGGCTATATAGTGGAGTCACTGGCCGACGTATCATTCCGATCCGGGCCACAGCAAGGGGAAATACCATGTTGAGCAAAAAATTTATGGGTGTAGCGTTACTGGCCGCAGCAGCAGTATCGTCGTCGGCCTACGCAGGCGACCGTGATTTCAACACGGTAGCCGGTGCTGTGGTCGGCGCCGCCATCGGCCACAACGCCGGTGGCCGTGATGGCGCCATCGTCGGCGGCCTGGTTGGCGCGGCGGTCGGCAATAGCATCAACACCAATGACCGTTACTACGATCGCGGCCGCGGTGGCCGCTACGTAGAGACCCGTGTGTACTCGCAGCCTGCCCCGGTCTACTACGAGCCGGCGCCGGTCTACTATGAGCCAGCGCCACGCTACTACGCCCCGCCTCCGCGTGTGGTGTACGTTGAACCGGCCCGCCCTTACTACCGCGAATATCGCGAAGAGCGCTGGGAACGTCATCACCACCATCGCGATCGCTGGGACCGTTAAGTTCCCCGCTAGCATAGAGACAGAGGCCCTTCGGGGCCTTTTTTTCGTCTTCCCCCCGCTAGCCCTACGTAACGGCGCGGACCGAGGGGAAATCATGACGACAACAGACGCAATCATCGCTTTGGAACTGGGCCACTACCGGCTGCGCGAGCAGATCGGCGGATCGGCCTACGGCATCATCTGGCGCGCCAGCGGGCCGCCGGCCACGCGCGATGTCGCCATCAAGTTGATCAACCGCGAGCAGATGGCCCGCGCCCTGCCCGCCCAGCGCGACCGCTGGATCGCCAGCGCCAACAACGAAATCGGCTTCCTGCAATCGCTGGAGCCATGGGACGAGCGCCATATCGTGCGCCTGCTCGATAGCGGCTGGCACGAAGGCCTGCCGGTGCTGGCGCTGGAACTGATGGCGACGGACCTGGGCAAGCACATGACCGCGCTGAAGGGCCGCAGCGAGGCGGTCCCGCTGCCACGGATACTCAATTGGATAGGCCAGATCAATCAGGCGCTGGCCAAGGTGCACCAATACGGCTGGCGTTACCTGGACCTGAAACCCGCCAACGTGCTGCTGGATCGGGACCTGGGCACCGTCAAGCTGGCCGATTTCGGCACCAACCGCCAGTTGGGCAGCCTGCAAGTTCACTCGTATGCCGGCACCGCCAATTGGCAGGCGCCGGAACAGTTTTTCCCGGCCGACGGCGGCGGCTACGCCACCGGCCCGCGCAGCGACTACTTCTCGCTGGGCGCGATGTTCTATTTCCTGGTCACCGGCGGCCTGCCGCTGCGCTTTTGCAGCGATTGCGGACAGGCTTATCGCGAGCACCACACCGGCGGCGCCGACCTGCTGCGCAGCATGCACGGCGGCGCGATTCCGGCGGCGCTGCACGCCGAGGAAGAGGCGCGCTTCGCCGCAGCGATTCCCGCGCCGGCGCGCGATGCGGCACTAGAGCTGCTAAGGGCGCTGCTGCATCTCGATCCGGCGCAACGTCCGCGCCACGCGATCCAGATCAGCCGCATGCTGCACGCCATCCAGGGCATCAAGCCGCAGCGCGGCCTGTTCGATCCCGCAGATCCCGTCCATGGCATGAATCGTCCAACCGCCGACAACCACTGGCACCACATTCAGGGGGCATGATGGCTATCTCGCTGCGCCGTACTTTCACCGCGCCGCCGGCCGCTCGGCCGTCCACCGTACGCCGGGCCTCGCTGGCTAAACCACGCTTGAGCGACATGTGCGCTGCGATGGCGCGCGCAGCCGTGAGGAACACCGGCCTGGCCCTCACGTTCGCCGTACTGGCCGCCCTGTGCGGCTTGCAGGCGCTGGCCTTGCTGCGCGCGCCGGCCGCATGGCTGCCGGCCGCCATCACAGTCAATCTGGCGCCCGGCGAAGCGATCACGCTGGGCCAGCACGAATTGGCGGCGCCGCAGTCGGACCGCAACCACCTGTCCCTGCGCCGCGATACGCAGGACGGCTGGACGCTGCGCAATCTGAGCGCGACACGGCAAGTGATACTGCTGCGCGAAGGCAGCGAACAGCGCATGGGCAGCACGCCGCTTTCGGGCGGCAAACGCTTCCAGATCGACAGCGCGCTGTTCGACGTGCGTGGCGCAGACGCCGGCAGCGTCACCTTTGCCCGCGACGGCCACGAATGGCGCTACGACGGCGCGGTACTGTATCGCGACGGTCATCAACAAGCCAATTGCCCTGAGTCGCATGTAGCGTCCAAACTGCTGTCGCTGTGGAACCGCGCCATGCCGGGCGTGCTGACGATTTCGCGTCCACTGTCCTTCGGCGGCAATCTGTATTGCGACAACCGCCTCGGACTGGCGCAAGTGACTCCCGGCGCGGCACAAATCGCGCGCAGCAACGGTGGGCTCCAGCTCTCGGCCGGCAATCCTGACGGCGACCGCGCGGCGGTGCTGGTCCACAGCGCCGGCGCGCAGACCGACTTGCGCAAGCAGGAGGCATCGCTGGCCGGCGTGAAAGCGATAGTGGTCGGCCATACGCGCTTCCAGCTGAACGCAGACGGCGGCCAGCTCACGCTGCACCCGAGCCGCCACGTCAGCCTGTTCAACGCGCCGGACCTGAAACTGCCGGAACACGTAACCTGGCAATGGCAGCAGCGCGCGCTGTGGGATGGTGCCCAGTCCAAGTCTCTCTGGGCCGGCCTCGCAGCCAGCCTGGCTTGCATGGCGGCGAGCCTCGCACTGTCCGCGCGCCGGCATGGGCATTCTGGCCGCGCTGACCGCTCTGCCGGCAAGGCCAGAGCGGGCGACATTGGCCGCGCTGAAGGCGCCGCCATGCTGCTGGCTGCAAGCGGTGTGCTGGTCTGCGGCGTCATCGCATTGGTCGCCCAGCGCGCAGGCTATGCTCCAAGCGCCGCCAGTTCGATGCTGCTGGCCGCCTGCGCACTGCTGCTCTGGCTCGCGCTGCCCGGCCGCCTGACGCTGCTGACCGCCGCAGGCGTGGTGCTGCTGGCCGCCGGCCTGCTGTCGCAACTGGAGTTGGGCCTGGGCGCCCCCGAGTCCTCCTGGCTGCGCTACTACCAGAAAAGCGCCGCCATGCTGGCGATAGGCGCCGGCCTTGGCGGCCTGCTGCGCCTATGGGCGCAACGCCAGGCCGCGCACGGCGCCCATCTTCAGCAGCGCAGCATCGAATGGCTGCTCGCCCTGTTCGCCGCCGTGGCGCTGGCCGCGCTGGCCGCGCAAGTGCTGTGGGGCGACGAAACCGGCGTCTTCGACCTGCAACCGGTCGAACTGGCCAAGCTGGCGCTCACCGCCCTCACCGCACACTGCCTGGCGCTGCGCTTCAACTGGCACGCCGGCCCGCAAAAGCTGTCGGAGCACGGCGCCCGCTGGCTGCAACTGATCGCGCCGGCGCTGCTGTTCCTGGCGCTGCTGGGCCTCTCGCTGGTGCAGGTCGACGACTTCTCGCCGCTGATCCTGCTGCTCATCTGGAGCACCGTCATGGCCTTCGCCTACGCGCTGGCCGCGCGCAACCGCAAGCTGGCCAGCTCGCTGGTCGCGTTGACGTTGACGGCCGCCGGCGCCATCGTCTACCTGCGCTGCGTCGGCACGGACGACCTGATACGCTGGGGCTTCTACGCCGACCGCTTCCTGGTCTGGCTCAACCCCGCCGAACATCCGCACACCGGACAACAGCTGCTGCTGGGCGCGCGCGCCATCAGCGACGGCGGCTGGTTGGGCGCCGACCACTGGCTCGGCCTGCGCTCGCTCGGCATGGCGGCCGGCGGCGCGGTGCAGATCCCCGCCGTGCAGGACGATTTCGCCGCTTCCTTCTTACTCAACCGTCATGGACTGGTCGGCGGCCTGTTGCTGTGGGTGGCGCAAGCCGCATTCCTGGCCGGCATCGCCTTCACCGCAGCCCGCGCCTACCAGGCCGGCGCCGCGGCGCGCGACTTCCGCCACGCCTGGTCCGGCCGCTTCCGCTACTTCGCGCTGTGCGGCGGCGGCGCCTTCGTGCTGGGCCACTTCCTGCTGTCCTGGGGCACCAACCTGGCGATCTTCCCCATCATGGGCCAGCCCATGAGCTTTCTCTCGGCCGGCGGCAGCCACCTGCTGTTTTTCCTTTGCCCCCTGCTAGCGTTTAGTGCCATCAGCGCGCAATCTTTAGAAGGAGAATGAATCATGCCGATCTATGTACAACACGAAGTCCTGGGCCGCATCCCCGACGTCTTCAACGCCGAAGCGATCTGGCAGGCGCCCGGCCTGGCGCTGTTCTCGCGCCGCCCGCTGCTGCGCGACCTGCTCGAACGCAGCCCGCGCGAGCACAAGGGCCGCGCCGCCACGCGCTGTTTCTCCCACGTGACGCTGATGCTGCCGCAAGAAGAAGTCGACGACGATTACCATCTCACTCGCGGCGCCCGCGCGCGCGACCTGGCGCAGACGCTGACGGCGCTGCACCAGAAGGACTTCGGCGACCTGCTGGGCGGTGACCAGGTACGCTACGACGTGATCGGCACCTCGCAGCTGGCGCCGGGCGAGATCGAGGTCAAGTTCGGCCATGCCGTGTACCTGCCGGCGGCGGACGAGAAGATCCTCTACAACGTCAGCGTCTCGCGCGACAGCGCGATCTGGCATCCGGTATGCCCGATCTACCCCAACCAGCGCCTGGCGTTGATCGGCGGCGAAGGCGGCGAAGCGAGCTTCATCGCCAGCGGCTGGCCGTTCGGCCCGGACGGCGCCATCCTCATCATCAACGACGGTCCGGATGCGCCGCCTGTCGTGCAGATGCGGCCCAAGGATGCTTTCGAATGCCGCTTCGATCCGCGCAGCGGCTTCTACACCATCAAATCCCTGCGCGAAGCGCCGGGCGGCAGCCCGCGTCTGATGCTCAAGATCGGCCGCACCGGCGCCGCCGCAGCGCGTCCTCAGGCTAGTGCAGCGGTCGAGGCCATCAGCATCAACCCGGTGGCGGCCACTGTCGCCGGCAAGCCGGCCGTCTGGCAAAGCCGCGCCAACGGCGGCGCGACGCCCGAGATGACGGCGATCCCGGTCAGCCACAAGCCAGCCAACAACGCCGGCGAAAGCGACGCCACCTACGCGCCAATCTCGCAGCAGCGCGTCAGCCTGGTGGCGCTGGCCATGCCGCGCCTGAGCCGCTACCGCGACACCGGCGCGCAAGCGATGGAGTTGCCGTTCAACCGCGCGCTGGCCTTGTCCGGCGATGGACCGGCGGCCATCAGCTTCGTGGTCGATTCGTCCGATGAGCTGTATGCCTGTACCGCCGACGGCCGTCAGCGCATCACCGCGCCGGCCACTTTTACGCCGGTCGATACACAGGCGATCCGCGTGCTGGCGGCCGCGCCGCAGATGGATGACCGCTACCGTGCCTTGATCTGCCTGGCGCAGCCGGTCGGCGCTTCGGTGGCGAGCGGCGCGCGTTTCAGCTTCGGCCGCAACTCGCCGATGCTGGCGGCGCTGCGCCTGCTCGATTCGCCGCGCTTCCTCAAACGCGCCAACGGCGCCAACACCGCCAGCGCCGACCGCATCGGCCTGTCGCGCGACGCTTTCAGCTTCGAGGCGACGACGCAGGGCTACAAGATCGGCCGCCTCAGCGCCTCGCAGGCCTTGTACCACCTGGACGACAAGCTGCAATTCGTCGCCAGCATCGGCGATGACCATACCGATGCGCCTTACCTGCTGCCCAATGGCCATCACCTGGTGGCGGGCCACTATGTGCTGCGCTTTGACGCCTGAGACCACAAGGAGCTTGCATGGAAACGGCTAAACTCTACGCTGCGGGCGCCTTCGCGGCGGGGCTGGTGATCACGCTGTTCCTGGCCGCCTACCTGACGCCGCGCCAGTGGTGGCGCCGCCCGAACGCGCGCGCGCTGCTCATCATGCTGGTCGGCGCGTGGGGCTTCGGCAGCCTGATACTGTACGCGGCGCACGGCCGCCAGACCGGGAGCGAGGCCACCGTCGTTGCCGCCCCGGACCGCAGCGCGGAAGCGCGCGCGATCACGGCGGCAGCGGCGACAAGGGAGGCTGCGGCCCGCGCAGCGTCGGCGGCTCTCATCGCCGGCCAATCGTTCGCCGTCCACCGCGACCTGAACCTGCGCGCCGCAGCCGGCGTGCACTCGGCGCGCCTGGTCACCGTGCCGGCCGGCGCCACCGTCACGCCGACCGGCGCGCGCAACGGCGACTGGTGGCAGATCAAGGCCAGCGTCGCCGGACATCAGAACACCGGCTGGGTCAACAGCCTGTGGCTGCGCCGGAGCGGCGAATGAGGCCCGAACGTTCAGGCACGCCATCCCACGCCAGCATTTTTTCAGCTAAGCTGTGGCCTTTCGCCTCCCGCGCCACGGCGCCCGCCCCGATGACACGAATCACCGACATGCAGGACTTCGGCCCCGGCCTGGACATCGCCGCCCGCAGCAGCGCCAGCATCAGCAAGCTGCAAGTGCCGGAGAACCAGGACAACCTGCTGATCATCGACGCCACCGGCCACGCCGTCTTCCTGCGCGACCAATCCCCGCACAGCATCACACTGCCCGACTGGCCGCGTGGCCACGTGCGCCTGGCCGTGTTGGACGGCATGGGCGGCCACGGCAACGGCCGCGAAGCCGCCGAAGCCGTGGCCACCGGCCTGCTGCTGATCCCCGCCTGCACCACGCAGGAAGAACTCGGCGCCCGTCTCGACGCCCTGCACGCCCGCTTGCAGGAACAGTTCCGCAGCGCGGGCGACGGCGACAGCTTCCGCCGCCCCGGCACCACGCTGACGCTGCTCGAAATGCCGCCCGGCGCCGCGCCGATGCTGTACCACGTCGGCGATTCCCGCCTCTACGAAATCACCGCCGAAGGCGCCCGCCCGCTGACGGTGGACCACGTGCCCGCCACCTCGTTCGCCATGCACGGCCTGCTGGGCGAACGGGAATGGTGGCAGCAGGTGCACGGCGAACATCGCGCGCAGATCGCGCAGGCCTACATCCTCGGCAACGCCTTCGCCAATCCACAAGTGCTGGACGACGGCCTGCTGGCGCTGAACGCGGCCAACCTGCCGCCGTTCCTGCACCAACTGGCCGACCGCCGTCTGCTGACCGTACGCGCGGACGCTACCTATCTGCTAGCCACCGACGGCTTCTGGTCCTGCGGCCGGCCGCTGCAATGGACCGCGCGCTGGCCGGCGCTGCTGGCCCAGCCGGGCCACTCGGCCGGCGCCGCGCTCGACGCCCTGTTCAACGACTACGCCGACCACCCGCCGCCCGAGCTCCACATCGACAACCTGAGCGCCATCGTGCTGCGCTTTGCGCCGGCCCACAATCCCGCGCACGGTGAAAACGTTGACGAAACGGCACTGCCGCACGCATCAATGCCGTCGCATTTTTGACAACTGGCGGCGCAGGTGTTGCGCCGTCGAGTTGAATGGCCCCGAGATCGCCACATCGATTGCCAAACAGAGTGTAAACCGCATAAACTGACGGGTATCCCATCGGTCGGTTCACCATGAAAAAATGCAGTAATGCCCAGCACCCGCATTGCACCTACTGGGTCATGCCAGGAGCACAAGCTTGTGAAGGCGGCCACGCCCAAGCAGAGCCCTCCAGCTTTGACCTGCTGAGTGCCGTGCGTCGCACTCGTTCCGGCGTTCCCGGCACGACGCTGGATGCCGCCCCTGCCGATACCCCCGCCCACGCCCCAAGCACCTACGCCCGTCCGCTGCAACGCGCCCAATCCGAGCGCCCGCAGCTGCACATCAGCGGCTTCGACCCGCGCGCCGCCGGCGGCCGCCAGACCCTGAAGATGGAATTGCGCGGCATGCCGGAAGCCTGCGCGCCGCAGCTGACGCTGCAAGTACAGTCCGACCTGATCCCCAACGGCGCCGCGCGCCAGCAGTTCGTGCGCGCCACCAGCGGCGAATGGCGTCCCGTGTTCGTCGAGTTCTCCTCGCGCGGCAAGGAGCACGGCCAGTACCAGATCAGCATCGAGCTGCTGAGCCAACACGCCGAGCTGGCGTCGCGCAAATGGGTGTGCACCTTCGTCATCCTGGTGCCGCGCCTGGATGCCACGCTGACCGAAATCCACCGCATCTTCCTCAGCACGCACAAGAACGTGCGCGTGATGGCGGACGACGCCTCCATCGCCCGCGTCAGCGCGCAAGGCGGCGACAGCCTCGATATCGATGTCACCGCGCGCAACGCCGGCATCGCCCACCTGGACCTGAACGCACCGGCCGGCAAGGTCGACCTGGGTTTCACGACCATCGCCTGGGACGAAGACCTGATCGAGATCGACATGCCGCTGGCGGCCGCCATGCATCCGCATCCGAGCCGCGCGGCCTGCCTGGTCAACGCCGCACCGGAGGCCGGCGCACAGCGCCAGATCCGCTTGTTCGCGATGGAAGAATGCGTGCTGGGACGCTTCGAGCTGGTCGATCCGGAATCGCACCTGCTGCTGACCCACTACGGGCCCGACGGCCAGGACACCAACGGTCTCACACGCCGCCTGTCCGGCCGCCATGCGGTGATACGCCGCGCCGGCCAGGGTTTTGAAATTGAAGACGTGTCGCGCTACGGCCTGCTGCTGGACGGCGTCTGGCCGGGCAAGCACAAGCCGACCGCGCTGCGCCTCGGCATGCGCATCGAACTAAGCGCCAGCATCAAGGGCATCGTGGTGCTGTCGGTGTCGGCCATCATGCCGCACGGCGTGATCCTGCACCGCATCGACCAGGGCGCCAACGCCGAATGCTTCTACCTGTTGATGCCGGAAACCCATCCCGGCTATCCGGTCAAGGCGTTTGCCGCCGCGCCGCACGCGGCCGCGCTGCCGCTGCTGCTGCACCGCGACGGCGGCTTCTGGCACCTCGACCAGCTGACCGGCAAAGAAACCGCGCTGGCGCCGACCGTGCCGCTCGATAAGCTGAGCCGCATCGCGCGCCACAACCGCTTCGCCAGCGATCCGTATCCGGAACACTGGATCATCCGCACCGGCGCCACCGACCTGTATAGCACCGTGGCGGCCAACGCCATGTCGACCGCCTGAGCCTCACGTCATTCCCGCGCAGGCGGGAATCCATACCACGCGTCCGTCGCCAACTCAGCATGGGTTCCCGCCTGCGCGGGAACGACGGGCAGCGGCTACTTACGCCGGCTTCTTCGCCGGCAGCGGAATGAACTCGGTCTCTCCCGGCACTTTGTCGAAACGCTGCGCCTCCCAATCCTCGCTGGCCTGGACGATGCGCTCCTTGCGCGACGAGACGAAGTTCCACGACATGAAGCGGTGGCCATCGAGCGGCTCGCCGCCGATCACCACGAACTGCGCATCCGCGTCCGCCTTGATCAGCTGCGCCGTCGTCGTATCCAGCAGCGCCATCGTGTGCAGCGCCAGCGGCGCGCCGTCGATATGCAGCTCGCCGGTGATCGGATAGATCGCCGCTTCCGCCGGCAGGCTGCTCAACGCCAGCTCATGACCCGCCTTCAGCATCACGTCCAGATACAGCGTCTGGCTGTAGGTCTTCACCGGCGAGGTCTGGCCGAAGGCCGAGCCAACCAGCACGCGCACGCGTGCGCCGTCGACATCCAGCTCGGGAATATCGGCGGACGGCGTGTGGCTGAAGCTCGGCTCATCCTCTTCATGCGCGACCGGCAGCGCGGCCCACAGTTGCAGGCCGTGCGTGCGGTGCGGCTTGCCGACCAAATCCTTGGGAGTGCGCTCGGAGTGGACGATGCCGCGGCCGGACGTCATCCAGTTGATCGCACCGGGCTCGATGCGCTGCACGCTGCCGATGCTGTCGCGGTGGTCCATCGCGCCTTCAAACAGATAGGTCACGGTGGCCAGGCCGATATGCGGATGCGGGCGCACGTCATGGTCGGCGTCGAGCGGCACGTCGACCGGACCGAAATGGTCGAAGAAGATGAACGGCCCTACCGCCTGCTTGATCGCGGACGGCAAATAGCGGCGCACGACAAAGCCGCCGCCCAGGTCTTTCTCGTGGCCCTTGAGCAGATTCGAAATCGTCATGATCTTATCCCAGCACCGTGGTGACTTCGGTGGTCACGGAGGTCATCAGTTTGTGGATCGGGCATTTCTGCGCGGCGGCCAGCAACTCGGTGCGCTGGGTCTCGGTCAGGTTGCCGGTCAGGTGCAGCGTGGCGGCCAGGCGGTAGGTGCCCTGGCGCTCTTCGCTGGCGTCGCGCTCCATGCTCACTTCCACATGTTCGAGCGGGATGTTCTTGCGCTTGGCGTACCACACCACGGTCAGCGCCTTGCATGCGCTCAGCGCCGCGTCGTACAGGTCGTGGGGCGAAGGGCCGGCATCGTTGCCGCCCTCCTCCACCGATCCGTCCGTGGACAGGATATGGTTGCGCACATGGACGATGTGGCGCATTGGCAGCGACTGGTCGCGCAGTACTTTGATAGTCATACGGTGTCCCTTGAAAACGGCATTATCAAAACCGCCACTCTACACCGTTTGACCTGCTTGCGCCTCCCCTAAACGTTCAGAGTCCGTTCAGCAGGACCAGCGAAAAATCGGCGCCGCTTTGGCGCAGCTTGATCAACGGCGCGTGTTCAGGATCGTTGTACCAGGCCTGCGCATGTTCCATCGACGGGAATTCGACGATGATCTGCGTTTCCGGCAGCAGCGGTGCGCCTTCCAGCACCACCGGCGCCACTTTCGCCAGCGCTTTACCGCCGTGTTTTTGTGCCAGCGCAGGCATGCGGGCACTGTACTCGGCCACCCAGTCCGAGTTGCGTATGGTGAGATATCCGATTGCGTAGGCTGCCATGATGAACTCCTTGCTGTTGAATGAGGTTCCATTATTATTCAAAGCAGTTACAGCATAAATGAGCTAGAATTTAAGATACTCGTAACTAAAACTTCCGAATATGAGCGATAAACTCCGCAGCATGCAGGTATTCGTGGCCGCCGCCACCGCGCGCAGCTTCGCCGCCGCCGCGCAGACGCTGGACATGTCCCCGGTCATGGTCGGCAAACACGTGCAGGCGCTGGAGCAGGAACTGGGCGCGCGCCTGATCGAGCGCACCACGCGCAAGCAATCGCTGACTGAGATCGGCGCAGTCTATCTGGAGCGCTGCCGCGACGTGCTGGCCAGCGTGGAGGCGGCCGACCTCGTGGCCGAGCATCTGCGCGCGGAACCGCAGGGCAGCCTGCGCGTCTCCGCGCCCGCCACGTATGGCGAACATCGGCTGATGCCGGTCATCGGCGCCTATGCCGCGCTGTACCCGCAAGTGAAAATTGACCTGATGCTGACCAACCGCGTGATCGACATGGCCGAGGAAGGCGTCGACGTTGTGATCCGCTCCGGCGCGCTGGTGGACAGCGGCTTGATCGCGCGGCCTTTGCGGCCGGGCCGGGTGCTGGTCGCCGCCAGTCCGGATTACCTGAAGCGGCGCGGCACGCCGCGCCATCCGTCGGACCTGGAAAAGCATGACTGCCTGGTGTTCTCCGACTGGCGCCCGCACGCGTCCTGGCGCTTCCGCAAGGGAGAAGAACAGATCGAGGTGCCGGTGCGCAGTTCCTTCGTCAGCAATACGGGAACGTCGCTGGTCTCGGCCGCGATTGCGGGCATGGGTGTCGCGATGCAGGCGGACCTGCTGCTGGAGCCCGCGCTGGCGGCGGGTAAGTTGGTGCGGCTGCTGCCGAAGTGGGAACTGCCGTCACGGCCCATGCACATACTGCGCCGGCCGGAGGCACGCCCCAGCGCCAAAGTCCGCAGCTTCGTCGACTTTGCGCTGGAGCGGCTGGGGTGATTACACGACTTTTTTAACGAACTCGGTTTTCAGGCTCATGGCGCCGAAGCCGTCGATCTTGCAATCGATATCGTGGTCGCTGTCGACCAGGCGAATATTCTTGACCTTGGTACCTACTTTGACGGTGCCGCCGCCGCCCTTCAATTTCAAATCCTTGATCACGGTCACAGTATCGCCGTCCTGGAGGATGTTGCCGACGGAGTCGCGATACACCTTGGCGCCTTCTTCGGCCGCTTCCGCAGCGGTGGCGCTCCACTCGTGCGCGCATTCCGGGCACACCAACTGGGCGCCATCTTCGTAGGTGAATTCGGAATTACATTTCGGGCAGGGTGGCAAAGCGCTCATGATACGGTCCAGTATTTTGAAGAAGGCAGCAGTATACTCTAAACCAATTTCCTCGCGACCCGGAAGCCGACGATATCGTTGGCCAGCACCGCCGAGAAACCGTTGCGCACCGAGGAGCGCAGGTAGCGCGGGTTGTACAGCCACGAGCCGCCGCGCAGCACGCGCCGCACCTGGTCGCCGCCCTCTTCCCACGCGCTGCCGTCGGCCGGGGCGCCGATGTAGTTATCGTGCACCACGTCCTGGGTCCACTCCCACACATTGCCGTGCATGTCGAACAAACCCCATGGGTTAGGCTGGAAAGTCCCGGCCTTGTTGGTCCCTTGCAGATAGGCGCCGCGCGGGCTGCCGTTGTAGGTGTAGTGGCCGTCGTAGTTGGCCTGCTCGGTGGTGATGGCGTCGCCGAAGCTGAAGGCGGTCTTGGTGCCGGCGCGGCAGGCGTATTCCCACTCCGCCTCGCTCGGCAGCCGGTAGGTCTGGCCGGTTTGCCCGGACAGCCAGCGCACGTACAGCTGCGCATCGACCCAGCTGACACCCACCACGGGATGCTCGTCGGTCTGCGCGAAGCCGGGCGCGCGCCAGTCGGTATCCGATTGCGATTCCCAGCCGGTGGCGCGCACGAACTGCCGCCACTGTCCGACCGTGACGGGAGAACGCCCCATCGCAAACGAATGCTCGATGCCGACCCAGTGCTGCGGCGTTTCGCGCTCCAGCCAGTTTTTCTGCGCGCCGGCCTTGATCGCCGCCGCCTGCTCATGCTCGTGTGAGCCCATCTGGAATCGGCCGGTAGGTATCAGCACCAGATCGGGTCCGACGCCGGTGCCGTCGACAAAGCGGTCGCGCAGCACGCCGTTGGCGTCCGCGACCGGGCTGCCCGCCGTGGGCATCAGCGCGGCCAGTTCGGCGGCGTTGCGTTCGGCCTGCTGCTTGCGGTGGCGCTCCTGTTCGGAGCGATACGCCGCTTCGGCCTTCAGTTGCGCGGCTTTGCGTTGCAGTTCCTCGCGTTCCTCGCGCGCCTGTTTGGCGTCGGCGTCGCGGCGCGCCTGCAGTTGCTCGCGCAAGGCTTGCTTGCGGGCCAGCGCGGTGGCTTCGGCTTCGGCGCGCTGCTTGGCCTCCAGCGCGCGGCGTTGTTGGTCCAGCTTCACTTTCTCGGCCGCCGCTGCCTGGGCTTCGGCCTGGCGCCGCGCCGCCAGTTCCGCCGCCTGGGCCTGTCGCTTCAATTCGGCGACACGCGCCTGCTCCGCCTGCGCGGCCTTGGCCTCGGCGTGCGCCGTTTGCTCGGACTGGCGCTGCTGCTCGCGCTCGTGCGCCAACCTGGCTTTGGCGGCCAACTCTTCTTCGCTCGGACCGTCGGCACGGCGCAGCTCCGCCAGCAGTTCGCCGACCGAGGCCGGACGGCGCTCCTGCGCATAGGCAAAGCCGTTTTGCAGCACCTTCCACTGCGCCGGGTTGAGTCCCTGCGGCGGCGACGGATGGAAGTCGGCCGGACGCATATCGTCAAACGGCATGCGGCCTTCCAGCAGCTGGTAGATCATCACGGCAACGGCGTAGACATCCAGCTTGGGCGACGGCTGGCGCTGATGCGTGCCCGCCTCCGGCGCGCGATAGCCGACGGTGCCGGCGTTGGGCGTCTGCAAACCAAGGCTGCTGCCGGCGCTGCGCGCACGCGAGGCGATGCCGAAGTCCAGCAGCTTGATCTCGCCGCGCTGGGTCAGGAATACGTTGCCGGGCTTGATGTCGCGGTGCACCAGCTTGTGCTTATCCCACGCGTATTGCAAGGCGTCGCCGACTGGCGTCAGCAGGCGGTAGATAGCTTCCAACGGCAGCGGGCCTTGCTCGGCCAGGTAACCGTCAAGGTCCTGGCCTTCCAGGTATTCCATGATGATGAAATAGCTGGAGGTGGCCGGGTCCTGCGCCCATTCATAAACGCGGACGATGTTCTCATGCGCCAGCTTGCGCGCCTGGGTCGCTTCCTCGATCAGCAGCTTGGCGTGGGTGGCGCTTTGGGTCAGCTGCGGCGGCAGGATCTTCAGGGCCACCATGTCGCTGTGGCCCAGCTCCGCGTGGGTGGCCAGGTCGGTCGCCTGCCACACCTGGCCCATGCCGCCCATGCCGATCAGGCGCTCCAGCCGATAGCGGCGGTTTTGCGGACCGATCTCCTGGCCGGACATCAGCCCTAGCTCCGTTCCTTGCCGCACCGGCGGCGTGGCCGTGACGCTGCCTCCCGGCGGCGCGTACTCCGCATCCAGGATGGCGTTCTTGCGGCGGTCGAACTCCTGCAAGCTCAGTAGACCGTCATCATGTAAGGCCCGCAGTTCGCGGATCTTTTCTCTTGCTGTTTGCATCATTAAGCGAAGTGTAACCGTTCCTGCATAAAGCTGTTTAAGCTAAAGGCACGCCACATTGGGCGCAGAATTTGTCCAACGGGTGGCCGGCCCGCGTCGGATGGCCATTGGCGCAGTAGCGCGCGGGAGCCGATGGGGGAGCAGACGCAGAAGCTGCGGCGCCGGCCGCGTTGTGCACGTTCAGCAGATCGAGCTGGTGGCGACGGTCCTTGTCCATTTCCCTGTCGCGGCGTGCGCTCTCTTCCAGCACCCGTTCATGCGCCAGCTGCATCGCTTCGGCCGGGGTGACGCCGTGTTCGGCCGCCACCACCTGCGCCAGCGCCTGTATCTGCTCAGCCGTCATGCCGCCCTGGATCTGCATCTTCATGATCTGCTTCAGCGCTTCGGCGTTCGGTGCGGCGGCGGTGGCCACCTTGCCGGTATCGCTCAGGCGGCCGATAGTTTCGATGCGCGTCAGTTCATGCGATTGCTGCGCCAGCAACACATCGTACTCGCCCTTCCAGCGCGCGAACTTCTCGTCACGGTCATGCTCCAGCTTCTTCAGCTCGCGCTGCCATTGGGCTTCCTGCTCCTTCTGCTTGAGGATCTGGCGCTGTTCATCCACTTCCAGTTGGTCCAGCATCGCCTGTTTGTTGACGGCGAGGTTCTGGCGCTGATGCACGCCGTCCGCCTCGATGGTGCGCAACAGTTTTTCATACTGGGCCACCGAATCAGCCTGCCCACCGGCGCGCTTCAGTTCCTCGATCTTCTGGTTGATTTCCGCCACTTGCACGGCGTTGGCCGCGTCCTTGACGGCGTCGCCGCGCAGCAGTTCGCGCTGGCGGGCCAATTGCAGCTGGTCTTCCCATTCCTGCACGCGCTCCGCCTCGCGGCGGCGCGCGGCGGTGGCCAAGGTCAGGCCCTGGATGCGTTCATTGTGGCCTTCGGCCTCGATTTGCAGTTCGCGCTCTTTTTCGGCTTTCTCGCGCTGGCGCAGCGCGGTCAATTCACTGCGGCGGTGCGATTCGTCCTCGATCAGCAATGCCTGCGCCATCTGGTTTTCGATGGCTTGTTCGCGTAGCTGGTGCGACAGGCGTTGCTGCGCCAACTGGCGTTGTTCGGCGGCGGTCTGTTGCAGCACTTCGAGCTCGGTGCGCATCTTGATCTGGGCCAGATGGCGCACATGCTCCCAATCCGCCTGTTCGCCGACGCGGTGGGATTTATTCTTCGCCAGTTCGTGTTCCAGATCGGCCAATATCGTACCGGCGCCTTTGTCGACGGCGACCTTGCGGGTCTTGGCTTCCATCACGCGGCTGTACAGGTCCACTTCGCGCGCGCGCAAAGCCTGCATGCGCTCGGACTCCTTGAACGTCAGCTCGGCCTTGTTGACGCCTGCATCCTGGCGCAGCTCGGCGCGGCGCAGGTCGGAGCGCATCTTCTGTTCTTCGCGCCAGATGGCCTGCCATTCTTCCTCGTCGTAGATCTGATCCAGCTGCTTGACGTGCTCCAGCTGCACATGGCGCTCGTCCGCCACCAGCCACAAGGTGCCGATGCGTTCGCGGTTGTGGTCGAATTTATCGTGGCGCAGCGAGGCGGTCTCCACACGATCGACGGCCAGGCCGTAACCGGCCAGGCGCAGCTTCAATGCGGCTTGCAGACGCTCGTCCAGTTGCAGGCGCAGGTCGGCGTTATGCGCCATGTCGCGCATCGAACGGCTGCCGATGAACTCCGCCGTCACCTGGTGCACCGACGGTTCCAGCAGCTCATGCAGGTGCTGCGTGCTGACGGTGCCTGGAACGGTCATGAAGTGCTGGGCGAATGCCGGAACGTTCTCGATACGGATCGCGACCGTGAAGCGGGCCGCCACCTTCAGGTGCTCCGCCGTTTGCAGGTCGCTGAACGAGAACTCCACCGGCAGCGCGGCGCTGCGGGTGATCAGGATTTCCGCGTTCTGGTTGCGCAGCAGATGGTTCAGGCGGGTGAAGAAGCCTTCGATCTCGTATTCGCCCTGCGGCACCTCGGTGGCCTTGTCGGCTTGCAGGATGTAGGCGCGCGAGGTGGCCGGCACGCGCAGCGTTTTGGTGAAGATGCCGGACAAGGCGCTGACGCCGAAGTACACGGCCAGCTCGTTGTCGCCGGGGATCCAGCGGTTATCACGCAGCACAGGCTCGCTGCGCGGCGCGCCCAAGGTCAAGCCGCAGTGCTTGCAATAGCCCGACTGGTCGTCGTTTTTGTGCTCGCAACGCGGGCATTTTACGCCGCCAAAACCAAACATTTGGAACATGTCAGACTCCTTCTTCGATTCATCTTCCGGGCCGCCCTTGCATCTGCCGATTTTAGCAGGGCAGGCCCGTTTTCATTCCTGCGCACGATACTGTGCCGCTTCAAATCATGCCGATCCGGTCGATACAGGCCAGGCTGGCGCCCTTTTGACGCAGTTCGGCCGCAAAACCGGCCGGCAGTTCATCCTGCCAGGCCTTGGGCAGCAGCACCCGGTCGCCCGCGGCTGCTTGCATAAGTATCAATTCCAGCTTGGGCTGGCGGCCTTCGACGGTGTCGACGCGGCCAGCATGCCAGGCGCTGGAGCAGCCGGTGGCGATGATGCGGCCGCGCGGCAGGAACTCGCGCCCGCGCGCGAGGCGGTCGGCCATCACCAGCGCCAGTTGGTACGAGCCGCCTTGGAAGCGCGGCTGGCTGAAACGCACCACGCTGCGCCAGCGGCCCAGTCCCTTGCCGTCGAAGTGGCGCGCGGCGGCCAGCGTCTGGCGCACTTCCAGCTGGGCGCTGAGGTCCAGGCCTGGTGCGGCGATGGTGTCTTCCTCCGTCGTGGCGGCCGGATTGTGGGTGGCGCTGGCCGATATGCCCTCCGCTGCGGCGTCGCCGTCGCGGCCTCCGTCTATGGCGAAGACGCTGACCTCCACCCACGCCAGGCTATCGTTGACGCCACCGCTGTGCAGCGGGAACCAGGCACGCACGGTGGAGACTCCGGCTGACGGATCGGCGTGGCCGCTCAGGGCGCCAAGGTGGGTGATGTGCAGCGCGCGCGTCGGGCCGTCGTTGGCGGCGCCGCCGGCGATGATGCCATCGCCAGGGCCGACCTGCGGATGGTCCAGCGTCGCGGCGACGAATGCGGCGCCCTGGACGCGGCCGAGGTGCCATGCGTCGGACCAGCCTTGCGCGTACTGGCGGCCGGCCTGCGCGGGTTGGTGCAGGCCACGCACCATGCGGTCCGCCAGCACGGCTGCCAATTCCCAGTCGCGATCTACGGCGGCGGGCGTGACGTCCATGCTGAGGACGACCTGGTCGCGGCTGTCGAGCCGTACTTCGGTGTGGCGGGAAAGGCGGACCACTTCCTGCATCCGCTCGGCGATGGCCGGGGCGCCGGCGACGCTGCATTTGACGTCGGCGCGGTTGGCACGTGGGCGACGGCTGGCGGTGATCGTCAGCACGCGGCCATCGGCCAGGATGCTACGGCATTCGGCGTTGGTCGGCACGGTGGTGGCGGATAGCGTGGTCATAGCGATGGTTCCGTGCGTGGCACATGCGGGGCGCGGCGGAAGGCCAGGCCGGTTTCCAGATTGGCGCAGATGCGGTCCGCCTCCTCCAGCAGCGCGGGCCATTGCGCATGGTCGGCGCGCTGGAAGCGCGCCAGCAGCGCCCAGGCTTCATCCAGTGCTTGTACGGCGAGCAGGGTCTGGGTGGTGCGGCGGGATTGTTCTGCATACGCCAATGGCTGGTCGGGGGCAGCCCAGGCCAGCGACGGCATGGTGTTCACGTTCAGCGCGGCCATGCCGACGCGCAGCAACAGGGCCTGGTGCTGCTGGAAGATCAACGTGCCCTCAGGCAGGACCAGCAAACGCAAGTCGCGGCTCAGGCCTGGCAGTTCAAGGAACAGGCGGCGCAGGCCGAATGAATCTTGGTGGGCGATAGGCGCGGCGGCGGAAGACGCTGTCGCGAGCGGCCGCTGCACGACAACGCCGTCGGAAGCAGCGGTGGACAGCGTGTGCAGCGCCGGTTCGGCGTTGGCGGCCGGATCGCGCTCGGCCGCGCGCGGCGTATCAGCCACGGTATCGGCCTGGGCGGCGGCTTCGGCGGCACGGGCCTTCAGCACATCGGCGTAATCGACCTGGTCGCCCAAGTCCACCGGCACACAGTCGTCGACCGTTACGCCGAAGCGGGTGTACAGCAGCTGATTGAGGCCGGCGCGGAAGGCGTGCCACTCTTCCAGCGTGGTGCACGGCGGCAGATCCAGCGCGCCTTGCGCCAGCTCGGTTTGCAGCGCCGCTTGCGCCGAGACGCGAAATGCTTCCAGCTCCAACCGCTCCGCCATTTCGCTATACAAGTACAGATCGAACCGCTGCTGCGTCACGCGCGGATTGCCGACATCGACGACAAAGCGCAGCCGCAGTCCCCACTCCGGCGCCGCCGCAAACGGCGCCAGGTGCACCGTGTACGGCCCCGGATGAAAGCACAGCGCCAACTCGCCCGGCTCGCAGGCCACCTTGCCGGCCGCCGCGCGGCGAGCATGGCCGCCGGCATTGAAGACCACGACCGTGCTATGAGCCGGCGCAGCGTCCCCCGCATCGAGCCTCAGCGCGATCAGGTTGACTCCCAGTCCGTCTGTATCGACGGCAGGTTTGCGGCGCCGGGGAAATATGCCCATGGTCTAAGGAGCCACCGGTTCGACGGCAAAACCTGCGCCGTACATCTGGAAGTGGTGCGCCGGCGCGGTGGCGAAAGGCCAGCTGCATTCGTATTCGCCGTCCGCGTCCAAACGGCCCTGCAAGACGATCGCTCCGCCGCCGTCGATCACGCGCACCATCACACGCTCGCGCAGCAGGCGCGCGGCGAACGGTGCTTCCGCCGACAAGCTCAGGATCACCTGCCAGCCCTCACCTACTTGCAGGAAGTGCAGCGTCCAGCAGTTGTCGTCGGTGGCCAGCGATTCCAGCACCGCCGCGCTGGCGGCCGCGCGCAGCATGCCGCTGCTGCCGCCCCATACCGGATCGTTGGCCGCAGGCTGTGCCTGTGCAGCCGCATGCCGCTCCAGCGACAATTGGCGGAAGCGCCGCAGCGTCAACGGCGATACCGACAACGCCTTCCGCTCGTTCGGCGTCAGCGGCCGGCTGCCGTCCAGCGCCGCCAGCAGCGTGGCGTCGGCCAGCATCAGGCGGTCGCCCGGCACGGCGCGTGCCAGCAGCGAGCGCTCTCGCAGCCGTGCGTCCTGCTCATCTTGTGCGGATTTCAACTCGTTCTCCTTTATTTCGCCGACGCGGCGTTGACCGCATACAGCTTGTCGATCGCTTCGTTCCGGCGCTTGCGCAGCGTCGGCATCGAAATCTGGTCCAGCGCCGCCAACTGCTGCAAGGTCGGCAGCTCGCCGGTGGCCGGATCCAGCCAGGCGTCCGGGTAGGTATCGTCGGCGGCGCCCAGCAGCTTCTGATACACGGCGAGGCGGATCGGCAGCGACTCGTCGCTCAGGATGCGCAACGCCCAGCTGCCGACTTCCTGCGCCGCCCGCGCCAATTCCAGATAGCGGGGGGGCAGGGAAAGCGTGCCGGCCAGCGCTTGTTCGGCTGCCAGGTCATGCGCCTTGAATTCGTCCGGCGCTCCGGCGGCGGCGTCGCTGCCCTCGTCCGTTGGGTCGTCCGCAAGACCGGTTTCTTCGTCCGCCGCCGGCTCGGGCAGGATACGGTCCTCACCCGGCACCTCGTTCTGTTCGGACTCGCCGAGCACGCGCCAGTAGTCTTCCAGCCACATCGCCGCTTCGCCAGCGTCGCCCTGCCAGTCGTCGGCGCGGTCCATATTGGCAGACAGTTCTTCATAGTCGCCGATTTCCGCCAGCATCGCGGCGATCTTTTCCGGGCTGTTTTTCAGGCTGGCAAAGCGCTTGGACTTGGTGTGCAGCGGTCCCGGCGAACCGGCGTAGCGTTCCTGCGACTCGCTCCAGCGGATGATCCACTCGGCCTTGCAGCCGCCGATGGACTTCATCTGCCGCACCTCGATCGGGCTGCCGTCCAGCGGGCGTCCCAGGATGTCGCCGACCTGCGCCGCATGCTGCCGCCAATCGGCGAACAGGCCCGCGATCTCGCGGTAGGCGGTATCGAGCATGCGATAGGTGTAGATTTTGTTGGGCGAACAGTCGCGCCCCGTGGTAACGATGTAGTTGTCGGCATCGACCTTGTCGCGCAGGCCGGCGTACATATCGTTGACCTTCTTGCGCATCACGCCTTCGGCTGCGGCGTCGAGCCAGAAGGCACCGCTGCGTCCGTGTTCGGCGGCGACGGCGGCGACGAACGCCTGCCAGAACGCCGGCTGCGCCTGCAATTCGAACATCAGGCTAAGCGACAGCTCGTAGACACTGTCGCCGTAGCTGTTGCCGTCGGCCTCGGCGCGCGCCGAACGGGCGCCCGCGCGCAGGGCTGCGGCCACCGCATCGGTATAGCTGTCGAGCAGCGTAGCATGCTGACCGGGGTCGAGCAGCTGGTGCATCTCAAGCCGGCGGAACGCTTGCAACGAGCAGTGCCCCAACAGCTTGCGCACTTGTTCCCAGCCGTGCTCCTGATACCGGGTTCCTGGCAAGCGCATAC
Source organism: Duganella sp. S19_KUP01_CR8 (assembly GCF_036688705.1). NCBI lineage: Bacteria > Pseudomonadati > Pseudomonadota > Betaproteobacteria > Burkholderiales > Oxalobacteraceae > Duganella > Duganella sp. S19_KUP01_CR8. The sequence goes on from NZ_JAQQPR010000044.1 coordinate 28,952, forward strand.
AGTCCTGTCAATAAGAGAAAAACGAAAATGAGCGCGCTATGGCGGACGCCTCGAAATCATGCCACAAAAGCCGCGATTTCATTATCCCGTTTACAAGCCTATTTCCCCTTCTGTTCGCGGTTCTGGGCCGCCAGCGTGGACAGCACCGCCGCCAGCACCGGCGCCGCATGCTCGCCGCCGGTGGCGTTGGAATGGCTGACGAAGGCCGCCATCGCCAGGCGGTGCGTCTGGCCCGGCAGGCTGCCCGGTTCCAGCCAGCCGGTGAACCACACGGTGGCGGTGTCGTCGCCTGTGGGCGCGGTGCCGGTCTTGCCGTACAGGCCGGGCCGCACGCCGGCCAATGCGGCGCCGCCGAACGCGCCGGCGCCGGTGCCGACATCGACCACGCCTTTCATGCCGGCCCGGATGCGGTCGAGGCGGATGCCGACCGGCTTCATCTCCGGCACTGTGCTGCCGGCGTTGCCCAAGGTGAGCAGCATGCGCGGCGCTACGACTTTGCCCTGCCCGACCGCCGCCGCGGCCAGCGCCATTTGCAGCGGTGTGACCTGCATGCGCAGGCCGATCGCCATCTGGCGCAGTTCGTGGCGCGTGTGGATAGGGTCGATATGCGCCGGCGTCGCTTGCAGCGCATCCCAGCTGCGCCAGTTGAAATCGGCCGGCAGCAGACCGCCGTCCAGGCGCAGCGTTTGCTCGAAGCCCAGCCGGTGCGCGGCGGCGACGATGGGGCGCACCGAATCGAGCGCGTTGGCGTCCAGCGCCTGCAAGTCGGGGGCGCCGCCGTCGGCGCGGCCGAACAGACTATGGTCGCTCAATTCGCTGGACCAGGCGAACCAGGTATTGAGGCTGTAGGTCAGTGCCTGCGCCAGTCCCAGGCGGCCTTCCTGCGCGCGGCGGTCCAGGCTTTGCTCGTGGTAGTTGGTGATGTGGGCCAGGCGCGGATTGAGCGGGTAGCTGGCGGCGTCGGTCTGGAAGCCGAAGCCGCGCTGCTGCGCCAGCCGGTTGATGGCGGGCAGCGGCATGCCGCCCAACAGCGCGTCGATCTGTGGATCGTTCTGCGCTGCCAGCTCCAGGCCCAGCGCGCTGATCACCTTGAACGTTGAGCCGGGGCTCTGGTGCGCGCCGCCGTCGTGCTGCAAGGCCGGCAGGCGCAGGGGGCTGCGCGCGGGGCTGGTGCGGTCGAAGTCGCGCACCTCGGCCCAGTTGGCGGCGCTGACTTCGCCCGCGCCAGCGCCGGCGGCAGCCAACACGTCGCCGGTTTCGGTATCGAGGATGACCAGGCCGGCGTGGCGGCCTTCCGCAGCAGCCTGGCCGCCGGCGCAGGCCTTGCCGTCCCAGCGGCCGCGATGCATGCCGACGCAATCCAGCACGCGCTGGCTCAAGGCCTGCAAGGGCAAGTCCAGCGTGAGCCGGGCGCCGACCGCCGCACCGGATGCGCGAGAGACAGTGGCTGCCGATACCGGCAGGCGGGCCAGCATGCCGGCCACGCTATTGGCCTGGTCGCCGCTCACGCCCAGCAGCGGCGCGAGGCCGGCGTCGATGGCGGGCTGCGTCGGCGCGCCGTCGGCCCACAGCAAGGTGCCGTTGCGGTCTTCCAGCTGCACCGGCGACGGCGCGGCAGGCCGTGGCAGGCCGGGAGCGGCGTCCCCGGCGACGGGCGACAGCGCCTGCCATACCAGGCGGCCGCCGGCGACGCGCAGGTGGCGGTATTTTTGGTCTTCCGGCGCGCTGAAGTCCAGCGGTTGCGCCGTCAGCTGCACGTTGTGCGCGCCGGCTTGCAGCGTCAGCGTGACTTGCTGGACATCCGCGCTGCTGGCGCAGGCGCGGCCGGTGCAGGCGGGCGCCAGCTGCGCGCTGGCGCCGATGGCGCCGGTGACGCGGCCGGCCAGCAGCACCTGCATCACTTCGCCGCCGGACGCTGCACGCGGCAGCGCGAGGTTGAGCCGCACCACCGGGCGCGCGCCCTGCCCTTCAACAGCTTGTGGCCAGCGGGCCACGCGGGTCCACGGCTGCCATCCCTGCGGCAGCGATGCGAACAGGCGCGAGGCGGCGACCGGCATCTGGCTGGTGGTCGCTACCATCGTCGGCGCGCTGCCGGATGCAGCATCGTTGCCGGCGCTGGCGCTCCAGTCCAGCACCATGCCTGTCGGCGCTTTGACGCGCCAGGCCAGCAGGCGGCGTTCGCTGTTGTAGATGTCGATCTGCTGGCGGACGTAGGCGCCGTCGGCCTGGTAGTAAAGGCGCTTGAACAGTTTGTGCGTGGCGGCGCCGGGCTTGACCTGCTTCCAGTTGTTCAATTCGGCGACGCGTTCGGCGGCGCCTGCGGCCTGCCATTGCGGCAGATCGCGCGGCGCCAGCTCGATCGCGCCGGCGGCGGTCAGGCGCACCAAACCCTGGTCTTGCAGCGCATTGAACAGCGATTGGTCCTCCAGTGCAGCCGGCGCGGCGGCCGGCACTTGATACGAGCCTGCCGCGAGATTGGTGCTGACCGCCCTGCCGCGCGCGGGGAAGGCCACCACCAGAGCGCTGGCCGGCGCACTGGTGGTCGCCGCGTCCTGCGGCGCCAGGCGATACATCTGCACCACCAGTTCGCCCGCCTGGGGACACATGGCGTTGGCGCGCCGTTCGATGCGCAGCGCCGAGGCGGCGCCCCACAACAGCCATCCCTGCTGGCGCAGCGCGACCTGGCCGCTGGCGCCCTGCTCGACCTGGCCGTAACTGGCGTCGCTGATCCAGCGCGCGCCAGCCTGCGCGCTGCGCCAGCTCAGTTGCAGCGGCTCGCTCAGCGGATCGGTGAAGTCCGCGCGGGCAGTGCCTTCGATCTGGATTTCCGGGATCGTGGCGGCGCCGGCGCCGTTGTCGGCAACCAGCAGTACGTTGCGCAGCGAGATCTGGACGTTCGATTCTTCGTTGCGCTTGACCCAGCGCTTGACGTCGTCGAAACGGTAGCCGAGCCGCAGCGGCAGCAGGCGCGGATCGGTGGGGCTGCGCATCTGGCTGCACAGGTCCACGCGCACCGCTGGAGCGGCTTGCATGCCGGACGCCACCAGCAAGGCGCCGCCGGGTTGGATGCTGGTGCTCACGCCCGCCTGCGCCGGGACGGTGAATGCGGCGCCGGGCAGCACGGATTGATAGGCATAGGCCGCGCGCACGCTGTTGACGGCCTGCGGTGTGCTGACCGTCGCGGCGGCCAGGTGGCGTGCGTGGCCGGCGATCAGCGCGCCGCCGCCCGCCACCACGCATACGCCGGCAACGGCGATCCACATGGCGCGATGCCGCCCGAGCGCTCGCGCGCCGTCCGCCGCCCCGCTTGCCGCCGACTGG
>NZ_JAQQPR010000045.1:0-29725 GCF_036688705.1 Duganella sp. S19_KUP01_CR8
GTGCGCGGCGGCGCCTTGGCTGGCGGTTTGACGGCAGGCGCCGGCCGCGCGGCTTCCTTCCTCAGGCCGAAAGCCTGCGCATACTGGAGCGGCGTAAAACCGTGCTGGCAAAACGACGGCACCTCGGCGTAGCCGGCGAACAGCAGGCCGCTTTCGCCCAGCAGGGCCTCCAGCTTGGCGATGGCCGCCTTGGTGGTGGGCTTGTCGAAGTAGATCAGCAGATTGCGGCAAAAGATCACATCGTAGTGCCCCGTGCGCGCGCCCAGGTCGAACTCCAGCAGGTTGCCCCGTTTGAAGCGCACCTGCTGGCGCAAGGCGTCGTTGATGCGATAGTCGTCGCCGTCGCTGCCGAAGTGGCGGTCGCGGAAGCCCAGGTCCTGGCTGCGGAAGGCGTTGCGGCCGTAGACGCCGCTCTTGGCGCGCGCCACGCAGCCGGGGCTGATGTCGAAGGCGTCGATGATGTAGCTGTCGCGCGGCACTCCGGCGTCGGCCAGCACCATCGCCATGGTGTATGGCTCTTCGCCGCCGGCGCAGGGGACGGACAGGATGCGCACCATGTGGTTGGCGTCGGCGGCCAGGCGGGCGCGGACAAATTCGAGCGCCGCCTGGAAGGCTTGCGGATCGCGGTAGAACCACGACTCCGGCACCACCACCAGTTCCACCAGCGCGGTCAGTTCCTCCGGCGTCATCCGGTCCAGATAGGCGTCCTGGTTGGCGGCGGGGTTTTGCTCCATGCGGTGCTTGATCGCGCGGTCGACCACGGACTTGGAAAGCGTCAGGCCGGTCGCCTCGTGCAGCATGGATTGGGCGGGTGTCATGTCTGGAACAGCATCGCGCGCAGCGATGCAGGCAGCAGTTGTTCAAGTTCCACCAGTTGCAGCATGCCTGCCGCGTCGCTGGCGACCTGGCCGAGGAAGGGCGCCGCCTGCACGCCGCTGTTGGCCAGCTGCGCTTCGGCCACCTCCTGCACGCCCAGCACACGTTCCGCGCGCAGGCCGAGCAGATGGTCCGTGCCTTCCGGTCCGTGGTAGTCCACCACGATGATGCGGGTGTCGAAATGATCGGCGCCGCTGGCCATGCCGCTGGCGCGGCACAAGTCGATCACCGGCACCGACTGGCCGTGGAAGTCCATCAGGCCGGCGACGGCGTCCGGCGCCAGCGGCAGTTGCTTCAGTTCCAGCAGCGGCAGCACGCGCACCACATCACGCAGGCGCAGGCCGTAGCGGTCGGCGCCGATGTGGAAGATCAGCAGTTTCATCGCGCGCTCCGGTCAGGCCGCGACGGCAAAGTTGGCGACGCTGGTTTGCAGGTCGCCCGCCGCGTACTGCAGCTGGTGCACCGCTTCGCTGGTGGCTTTGAGCGATTCCACCGTCTGCTGGGTGGCGTCGTTCAGCTGCATCATGGTCTCGGAGATCTGCTGCGCGCCGACCGCCTGCGACTGCATCCCCTGCAGCACGGCGTCGAACTGCGGCGCCAGTTTCTGCACCTGGTCCATCACGCCGGACAGCTGGTCCGTCACCTGGCGCACTTCGCCGACGCTGCGGCGGATCTCTTCGGAGAATTTGTCCATGCCCATCACGCTGGCCGACACCGCCGACTGCATCTCCTTGAGCATCTGTTCGATGTCCCAGGTGGAGACCGAGGTCTGGTCGGCCAGGCGGCGGATTTCGGTGGCCACCACCGAGAAGCCGCGCCCGGCCTCGCCGGCCTTCTCGGCCTCGATGGCGGCGTTGAGCGAGAGGATGTTGGTCTGGTCGGCCACCTTGGTGATGGTGATCAAAACGCTGTTGATGTTGGAGGCTTTTTCCGACAAGGCGGCCAGCTTGGCGTTGATCGAATCGGTGGCCGAGACCATGTGCTGCATGGTGCTGTCCATGCGGCGCAGGTTGGTCTGGGCGTCGGCGGTGGCGCTGGTGGTGTAGTCGGCCACCGCGGTGGCGTCTTCCATGGTCTTCAACAGCTGCGAGGTGTTGGCGGAGATTTCCTTGGTGGTGCTGAGGATCTCGACGCTGGTCTGGGCCTGCTCGATGCCGGTGGCTTCCTGCTGCCTGGCCGAGGCGGCGATCTCGGTGGCCGAGGTGGTGACCTGGATGCCGGCCTTCTGCACGTTGTTGAGCAGCGCGCGCAGGTTCTCGAACATGCGGTCCAGGCCATGCGCCAGCTGGCCGATGGCGTCGCTGCCGGCCACTTCGATCTTGCCGGTCAAATCGCCGGCGGCGGCCTTGGAGACCACGCCGAGCAGCGAGTCGACCTTGGACTTGAGCCGGTTGGTGGCGGCCAGCTCGTCGGCCTGGCTGTCCTGAATCGATTGCGCCATGCGGTTGAACTCCGTTGTCACCCGGCCCAGTTCATCGGCCGACAGCACCGCCGCCCGCGCCGACTGTTCGCCGGCGGTGATGCGGCCGACCGCGTGCGTCAGGTTGTTCAGTGGCGTCAGCAACGAGCGCGCCAGCAGCCATGCGACCAGCGCCGACAGCGCCACGCAAGACAGGCCGCCGGCCGACAGCACCAGCCGCATCGTCTCTTGCAGCTGGTTCGATGCGGCAGAGCGTTCGGCCAGCAGCCGGCGTTCTTCCTCGGTCGCGGCGTCCATGAATTTGTAGATCTCGCCGATCTGCGAGTTGGTGCCGGAGAGCTGGGGCATGCGTCCCATCGCATCGGCCGCCCCAGGCTTGTCGCCCAGCGCTTCACGCATGGCCAGCTGCGATTCGATGACGTCCTTGGACCATGTGACGATCATGGACTCCAGCTTCTTGAAGCGCTCGGCCTGGCTGGCGTTATCGCCGGTCAGCTTTTGCAGTCGTTGGATGGCGGTGGGCAGGTCGGTCAGTTCCTTGCGGCTGCGCTCTAGACGAAGCGGGAGGCCTGTCAGGTAGTATCCGCGCGCCTCCACCTGCACTTGCAGCAGGTCGTTGCGCAAGGTGTCGATGGACTGGATCACCTCCATCGTGTGCCTGTCCCACCCGTTGGCCTCGGACAGGCTGTTGAACCGGTTGTAAGCGATCGATAACAGCACCAGGATGATGGCGAGGATGGCGCCAAAACTCAGATACAGCTTGTTCTTGATGCTCAAATCTTTAAACATGTTTTCTCCAGGCGCCGCGATCATTGCGGCATTGTCCCACGCTCAAGCCGCAACGGCAAAGTTGGCGACGCTGTTTTGCAAATCTCCCGCCGCGTACTGCAGCTGGTGCACCGCTTCGCTGGTGGCTTTGAGCGATTCCACCGTCTGCTGGGTGGCGTCGTTCAGCTGCATCATGGTTTCCGAGATCTGCTGCGCGCCGACCGCCTGCGACTGCATCCCTTGCAGCACGGCGTCGAATTGCGGCGCCAGCTTCTGCACCTGGTCCATCACGCCGGACAGCTGGTCCGTCACCTGGCGCACCTCGCCGACGCTGCGGCGGATCTCTTCGGAGAATTTGTCCATGCCCATCACGCTGGCCGACACCGCCGACTGCATCTCCTTGAGCATCTGTTCGATGTCCCAGGTGGAGACCGAGGTCTGGTCGGCCAGGCGGCGGATCTCGGTGGCCACCACCGAGAAGCCGCGTCCGGCCTCGCCGGCCTTTTCGGCTTCGATGGCGGCGTTGAGCGAGAGGATGTTGGTCTGGTCGGCCACCTTGGTGATGGTGATCAAAACGCTGTTGATGTTGGAGGCCTTTTCCGACAAGGCGGCCAGCTTGGCGTTGATCGAGTCGGTGGCCGAGACCATGTGCTGCATGGTGCTGTCCATGCGGCGCAGGTTGGTCTGGGCGTCGGCGGTGGCGCTGGTGGTGTAGTCGGCCACCGCGGTGGCGTCTTCCATGGTCTTGAGCAGCTGCGAGGTGTTGGCGGAGATTTCCTTGGTGGTGCTGAGGATCTCGACGCTGGTCTGGGCCTGCTCGATGCCGGTGGCTTCCTGCTGCCGGGCCGAGGCGGCGATTTCGGTGGCCGAGGTGGTGACCTGGATGCCGGCCTTCTGCACGTTGTTGAGCAGCGCGCGCAGGTTCTCGAACATGCGGTCCAGGCCATGCGCCAGCTGGCCGATGGCGTCGCTGCCGGCCACCTCGATCCTGCCGGTCAAATCGCCGGCGGCGGCCTTGGAGACCACGCCGAGCAGCGAGTCGACCTTGGACTTGAGCAGGTTGGTGGCGGCCAGCTCGTCGGCCTGGCTGTCCTGAATCGATTGCGCCATGCGGTTGAATTCCGTCGTCACCTGGCCCAGCTCATCGGCCGACAGCACCGCCGCCCGCGCCGACTGCTCGCCGGCGGCGATGCGGCCCACCGCGTGCGTCAGGTTGTTCAGGGGCGCCAGCAGCGCCTTGGTCAGCAGTACGCCGACGACGATGGCCAGCGCCACGCACAAGCCGCCACCGAGGATCAGTGTCAGCGTCATGTTCTGCTGTAGTTCGCCGGCCAGTTTCGAGCGCAATGCCAGCAGGCGGTTTTCGTCGTCGCTGATTTCCCGTATCAGCGCGCGCACCTCGGCGATGGTCTTGGCGCCGTTGAGCACATCGGCCGCCGTCGCCACCTGCTGCGTGACACCGACATGCTTGTTCAGCTCCCGGCGTTTTTCCAGCAGCGGATGGATGACGTTGACGATCCAGCTCTCCATCATCGGGCCGAGGCGCTCCAGGCGTTCCTGCTGCACTGGATTGTCCGAGGTCAGCGTCTTGATGGCGGCCAGGTGGTGGCGCACGGATTCCTCTTCGACGGGAATCGTCTTGGTGGTGCTTTCTTCGCCGGTCAGCATGAAGCCTCGGGTCGAGGTCTGGATCTGGAGCAGGCCGGTCTCGATCCTGTTCGCCTCCAGCAGCACCTCCAGCGTGTGCCGGTCCCACCCGCTGGCGGCCGACAGCTGGCTGAAATTTTTGTACGACATGGTCAACAGCGCCAGGATGATGGCGATGACGGCGCCAAATCCGAATGTGAGTTTTTTCTTGATACTCAGATTTTTCAACATGATTCACCTGTAGCGCTCTGGTCGTGAGAGCAATGTATCATCTTGACGCACTTTGTGGAGGACAAAAAAAGGGGCCGCTCATCGAGCGGCCCCTATCGCGGTGCGACTGTGGCTTACTGGCCGCGCTTCAGGCGCGCGTTGGCGGCGATGCGCATGCGCAGCGCGTTCAACTTGATGAAGCCGCCGGCGTCGGCCTGGTTGTAGGCGCCGCCGTCTTCGTCGAAGGTGGCGATGGTCATATCAAACAGGGAGTCGGTCTTGGAATCGCGCGAGACGACGATCACATTGCCCTTGTAGAGCTTGACGCGCACCCAGCCGTTGACGGTGGCTTGCGTGTGGTCGATCAGCGTCTGGATGGCGACGCGCTCCGGCGCCCACCAGTAGCCGTTGTAGATCATCGACGCGTAGCGCGGCATCAGGTCGTCCTTCAGGTGGGCCACTTCGCGGTCCAGCGTGATCGACTCGATGGCGCGGTGCGCCTTGAGCATGATGGTGCCGCCCGGGGTTTCGTAGCAGCCGCGCGACTTCATGCCGACGTAGCGGTTTTCCACCAGGTCCAGGCGGCCGATGCCATGCTTGCCGCCCAGGCGATTGAGTTCGGTCAGGACGGTGGCCGGCGACATGCGCACGCCGTTCAGGGCGACGATGTCGCCTTTTTCGTATTCGATGTCCAGGTATTCCGGCTGGTCCGGCGCCGCTTCAGGGCTGACGCTCCAGCGCCACATGGTTTCCTCGGCTTCGGCGCTCGGGTTTTCCAGGTGGCGGCCTTCGAAGGAGATGTGCAGCAGGTTGGCGTCCATCGAGTAGGGCGCGCCGCCGTTCTTGTGCTTCATGTCGATGTCGATGCCGGCGTCTTCCGCGTACTTCAGCAGTTTTTCGCGCGACAGCAGGTCCCATTCGCGCCATGGAGCGATGATCTTCACGCCTGGCTTCAGCGCGTAGGCGCCCAGTTCGAAGCGCACCTGGTCGTTGCCCTTGCCGGTGGCGCCGTGCGAGATGGCGTCGGCGCCGGTCTCGTTGGCGATCTCGATCAGGCGCTTGGCGATCAGCGGACGCGCGATCGAGGTGCCCAGCAGGTATTCGCCTTCGTACACGGTGTTGGCGCGGAACATAGGGAACACGAAGTCGCGCACGAATTCTTCACGCACGTCGTCGATGTAGATGTTCTCAGGCTTGATGCCGAACTTGATCGCCTTGGCGCGCGCAGGCTCCAGCTCTTCGCCCTGGCCCAGGTCGGCCGTGAAGGTGACGATCTCGCACTGGTAGTTATCTTGCAGCCATTTGAGGATGACGGAGGTATCGAGGCCGCCCGAGTAGGCGAGGACTACTTTTTTAATATCGCTCATGCTAGTTCCAATTGGTGGGTAGTGTTAGTTGTTGGTGTCGACGCGGCCGATCAGCAGGTACTCGATCAGCGCCTTCTGGATGTGCAGGCGGTTTTCCGCCTCGTCCCAGACCACCGACTGCGGGCCGTCGATGACGTCGGCCGAGACTTCCTCGCCGCGGTGGGCCGGCAGGCAGTGCATGAACAGCGCGTCCGGCGCGGCGCGCGACATCTTGGCGCTGTCGACGATCCAGCCGTCGAAGGCCTTCAGGCGGGCGGCGTTTTCTTCCTCGTAGCCCATGCTGGTCCAGACGTCGGTGTTGACCAGGTGCGCGCCCTGGCAGGCGTCGGACGGGTTCTCGAAGAAGGTGTAGCGGTCGGTCGAGACCAGCGACATGTCCATGTCGTAGCCCTTGGGCGTGGACACGTTGACGTGGAAGCCGAATACCTCGGCCGCCTGCAGCCAGGAGTACAGCATGTTGTTGGCGTCGCCCACCCAGGCCACGGTCTTGCCGGTGATCGGCCCGCGGTGCTCGTAGTAGGTGAAGATGTCGGCGAACACCTGGCATGGATGGTGTTCGTTGGTCAGGCCATTAATCACCGGCACGCGCGAATTGGCGGCGAAACGCTCGATGATGTCCTGGCCGAAGGTACGGACCATGATGATGTCGCACATGCGGCTCATGACCTGGCCGGCGTCTTCCACCGGTTCGCCGCGGCCCAGTTGCGAGTCGCGCGTGTTCAGGTAGATCGCGGCGCCGCCCAGCTGGTGCATGCCGGCCTCGAAGGACAGGCGGGTGCGGGTCGAGTTCTTCTCGAACACCATGACCAGCGTGCGGTCGATCAGCGGGTGATAGATCTCGTAGTTTTTGAACTTCCGTTTGATCAGGTGCGCGCGTTCGATGACGTATTCATACTCGTCCAGCGTGAAGTCGGAAAACTGCAGGTAATGCTTGATCGGTTTTTGGATAGACATATTAACAACTGACAGGAGAGCAGGGCATGGGGCGAGGTGCCTGGCCGGCTTAGCCGAACAATTATAAAGGCAATTCGGAAAGTAGGGCGAATCGCCGCAGAATCTCCTGTCTATACAGGTATCGCGGCCTCGCCGTTGCTGGTTTGTTGCTAAGTGTAGATCTGGGTCGTCGCCGCCGTCTGGTGCTCGGGCGCCGTCAGCGGCAGGTCGAGGGTGAAGGTGGTGCCGTCGCGCGAACTGTGGACGCTGATATGGCCGCCTAGTAGCGAAGTGACAATGTTGTAGCTGATCGACAGTCCCAGCCCGCTGCCGCCCTGTCCAAGCTTGGTGGTGAAGAAGGGATCGAAGATGCGCGACATGTGTTCCGGCGCGATGCCGCCGCCGTTGTCGCGGAAGGTGATCAGCACCCGGCCCTCGGCCGGCGTGGCCGCGTGCAGCCACATGCTGCCGCTGCGCTCGCGCGCGAAGGCGTGCAGCAGCGCGTTGTTGATGAAGTTGGCGATGACCTGGCCGAACGGCCCCGGATAGCTGTCCATCGAGATCAGTTCCGGCACCTCGATTTCGATGTGGTGGTTGGCGGCGCGGATGCGGTTCATCATCGTCGCGATCACCTCGTGCGACACCTGCTGCAGGTTGAACTCGCGGCGCTGCTCGGTGGTGCGGTCGACCGCCACCTGCTTGAAGCTGTTGACCAGGTCGGCCGCGCTGGTCAGGCCGCGCATCACCAGCTCGTGCGCCTTGCGGGCGTCGGCCAGGTAGGCGGCCAGCTCGGAGCGGCGCAGGCCCGCGCCGTTCACCTGGATTTCCAGCTCCTCGGTTTTCTGTATCAGCGTGCTGGCGATCAGCAGGCTGTTACCGATCGGCGTATTCAGCTCGTGCGCCACGCCGGCCATCAGGGAGCCCAGCGCCGCCAGCTTCTCCTGCGACACCAGCTGGGTTTGCGCGTCCTTCAACTGGCGATAGGCTTCGGCGTTGTCCAGCGCGATGGCGCCGTAGGCGCACAGCGTGCGGAAGATCAGCCGTTCCCGCTCGCCGTAGGCGCGCGCGTGCATGGCCTGCACCGTCATCACGCCCAGCGCGCGTTCGCTCACCGCCAGCGGCACATACAGCGCGCTGACCATCAGCTGGGTACCGGGCGAGAGGAAGATGTCGTCCGGCCCGGCCTCTTCGATATAGATCTCGCGCCGCTCGCGCACGCAGCGCGCCGAGTTGGCGCGCGGGTTGTCGACGGCGATGGTGTTGGTCGGTAGCGCGTGGCCGTTCTCGATGCCGAAGGCGCGGCTGACCGTTTCGCCGCCCGGGTCGCACAGGTAGATGGCGAAGGTGTTGGCCGGCAGCAGGCCCTGGACATGGCGGTTCAGCGCCTGGAACACGGCGGCGGCGTCGAGGTGGGTGGTGATCTCCTGGCCGATGGCCGACAGGCGCTCCAGCGTGGCGCTGGTCTGCTGCAGCACTTCGGCGCGGCGCGCTTCGGAGGCCGCCAGTTCGCGATGGTGGTAGCCCTCTGCGCGCGCGTGCTCGGTCTGGTGGTGCACCTGTATGGCGATGGCGCGGTTGGTGGCTTCCTGGCTGTGGGTCTTCTGGCGCGCGGCGGCCGCCGCCTGCGCCGAGGCGTAGGCCTTGGCGTAGTCGCCGACCCGCGCGTATTCGCGTCCCAGCGCGTCGTGCAGGTCACCGGGCAGGGTGTAGCCGTCGATGGCGGAAGCCACGTCCAGCGCCTGGTACAGGTAGTGCAACGTGGCGTTTTGCTCGGTCATGCCGGGCGGCGGCGGCAGCGTGTGGCGTTCATGGATCACCGACAGCACGCGCAGCGCGGCGACGTGGTTGTCGCGGTTGGCCTGCTCGGCCGCCAGTTCGACCGCGCGCTCGGCCATCTCCAGCGCTTCCTGCGGACGGTCGAGGAAGCACAGCGCGTGCGCCTGGCCGCGCCGCGCGATCGATTGGAAGTCGGCCTGGCCCAGCGCGTCGGCGCGGCCCGCCATGCGGTGGAAGGCGTTCAGCGCGCCCGGGTAGTCGGCCTTGTCCAGCGCCAGGTCGCCCAGGTAGGACAGCGCGTGCGCGTAGCTGCGCGCGCCCGGCAGCGGGGTCATGATCTGCAGCGCTTCGTGCAGCAGTTCCTCGGTGGCGTCGAGGCGGCCCAGGCGGCGCATGGTTTCCGCCGTGTGCATCAGGCAGGCGCCGATGCTGCGCGGCCAGCCGGTGGGGCGCGCCAGGTCTAGCGCGCTTTGCATCCATTCCAGCGCCGAGTGGTGGTCGTTGAGGATAGTGAAATTGAGGCCGATGTTGATCGCGGCGGTGACGGCCACGCGGATCTGGCCCGTCTCCAGCGCCGTTTCGTAGCAATGGATGTAGTGGCGCGCGGCGGCGCCGTGGTCGCTGTGCTGGCTGGCGGACAGGCCGAAGAAATCGTACACCCAGGCCGCCGCGCCGGGATGCTGCGTTGACTGGTCGGCGGCGAAGCGCTGGCCCCAGCGGCGCTCGGCCAGGCGCTGGTCTTGCAGCACGGCCCAGCGGGCGATGGCCGCTTCGGCGATGTCGGCGCGTTGTTCGTCGCCGGCCTGGCGGGCGGCGGCGGCCATCAGTTCCAGTTCGCGCTCGCCGTCACGGTGGTCGCCGCGGTCGATGGCGATCCAGGCGCGCAGCCAGTGGGCGTCGGCGCAGCCCTGGTGGTCGCCCAGTTGGCACAGCTGGTCGTAGGCTTGTTCGGCGAGGACGGCGGCGTCATCGAGTTCGCCGGCCAGCCAGATGGCTTCGGCCTGCACCAGCAGCAGGCGGGCGGAAACCAGGCGCATGTCGTCCTGCGACAGGGAGGTGGCGGGCAGCAGTTGGCGGCCCTCGGTGGCCAGGGCGACGGCGCGCACGGTGTCGCGCTGGCGCAGGTGCCAGGCCAGCGGCACCAGCACCGGCAGGCGCGCAGGACCGCGCAGCGGCAGCAGGGCCGCTTCCCAGTGCGCTACGTCGTCGTCGACCGCAAACATGTCCATCGGTATCCTCGGGCCGGATAATTGCCTTGGGGAATTATAGTCCTCAATTGCACGTTGTGCGTGAGCTACGACAATTGTTTTTTTTAGTAGAGGGTTTGCGAGGATTCATGCAACAGCTGGCCGTACAAAGTGTGGCGCATTTTGGCAATCTTGCCTTCGGCCACGGCGGTCAGGATCGCGCATTGCGGCTCGATCAGGTGGCGGCAGTTGTAGAACTTGCACTGGCCCAGGTAGGGCTCGAAGTCGACGAAGGCGCGCTCCAGCATGCCTTCGCTCAGGTGGTACAGGCCGAACTCCTGGAAGCCGGGTGAATCGATGATGGACGAATCGGGCCCCAGTTCCGGCAGCTGGTACAGGCGGGTGAAGGTGGTGGTGTGCTTGCCGGTGTCGAGCGCGGCGGAGATCTCGCGCACGGCGATGTCGGCGTCCGGCACCAGCAGGTTGATCAGCGAGGACTTGCCCATGCCGGACTGGCCGATCAGGATCGACGACTGGCCGGCCAGCAGCGGCTTCAACACGGCCAGCGCCTCGTCCGGTTTGGCCTTGGCCGACACTTCATGCACCGGGTAGCCCAGCGAGGCGTACGGTTGCAGGCGCTCGCGGGTGCGCGCCAGCGATTCGGTGACGTCGGTCTTGTTGAGGATCAGGCGGGCGGTGATGCCGGCCGCCTCGGCCGCCACCAGCGAACGCGACACCAGGTCGTCGGCGAAACCGGGCTCGGTGGCGACGACGATGAACAGCTGCGTCAGATTGGCCGCCAGCAGCTTGGACTTGTACTGGTCCGAGCGGTAGAGCAGGGTCTTGCGTTCCTCGATCTTGTCGATCACGCCCTGGTCGGGCGAGGTCAGCGTGATGCGCACCTGGTCGCCGACGGCGACGTTGGTCTTCTTGCCGCGGGTGACGCATTGCAGCTTGACGCCGTCCGCCTCGGCCAGGTAGTGGCGGCCGTGGGCGGCGATGATGATGGCGTTCAGTTGGGTCGGGTTGCTCATTGCTTGGCCGCCGTCGAGTGGAACAGCACGCCGGCCTTGGCCGCGCAGATGAAGTCGTTGTTCGACAGGCCGCCCTGGCCGTTGTTGACCGAATGGGTGTCGTAGCGGACGATGCAGTTTTTATAAGTCACGGTCATTTCCGGGTGATGGTCTTCCGCGTGGCTCAGGTAGGCCAGCGCGTTGACGAAGGCCATGGTGCGATAGTAGTTGTTGAAGCTGAAGGTGCGGACCAGCTTGCCGTTTTCCAGCGACCAGCCCGGCAGCAGCGCTACCAGGCGCGCGGCCTCGTCGGCGCTGAGCGCGTCCTTGGCCGGATGGCAGTTGCGGTTCAGCAGGTCGGCGTGGGTGTTGATCATGCGGCCGCCGCGTGCAGGTGACGGATGCGCACGCTGGCCGGCGGGTGCGAGTCGTAGAAGGCCGAGTGCAGCGGATCCGGCGTCAGGGTCGAGGCGTTGTCCTCGTACATCTTGACCAGCGCCGAGACCAGGTCGCGGGCGTCGGTATGCCGGGCGGCGAAGGCGTCGGCTTCGAACTCGTGCTTGCGCGAGCTGATCGAGGTCAGCGGGCCGAACAGGAAGGTGAACACCGGCAGCACCAGCATGAACAGCAGCAGCACCATGGCGTCGTTGCCCTGGCCCGGCAGCAGCAGCGGATCGACGCCCAGGCCGGTGTAGAACCACAGCTGGTTCTTCAGGTAGCCCAGCAGCGCCAGGAAGGCCAGCGACAGCGCGAACATCATGCAGATGCGCTTGATGATGTGCTTGAGCTTGAAGTGGCCCAGCTCGTGCGCCAGCACCGCCTCGATCTCCTGCGGTTGCAGGCGCGACAGCAGGGTGTCGAAGAACACGATGCGCTTGTTGGCGCCGAAGCCGGAGAAGTAGGCGTTGCCGTGGGCGCTGCGCTTGGAGCCGTCCATCACGAACAGGCCCTTGGAGGCGAAGCCGACGCGGCTCATCAGGCCTTCGATGCGGGCCTTGAGCGACTGGTCTTCCAGCGGCGTGAACTTGTTGAACAGCGGCGCGATCACGGTCGGGAACAGCACCATCATCAGCAGCTGGAAGCCGCTCCACACCAGCCAGGCGTACAGCCACCACAGGTTGCCGGATTTTTCCATCAGGGTCAGCATGACCCACACCAGCGGCAGGCCGATGGCCGCGCCCAGCAGCAGGCCCTTGACCATGTCGGCGAAGAACAGGCCGGGTGTCATCTTGTTGAAGCCGAAGCGCTGCTCCAGGCCGAATTGCTTGTAGTAGTCGAACGGCAGGTCGATGATGCCGCTGATCAGGGCGAAGGCACCCAGCAGCGCCAGCTGGTAGACCATGCCGGGGCCGGTCAGCTTGAAGATCTCGACCGACAGCCATTGCAGGCCGCCCAGCAGCGTGAAACCGACCAGCACCACGGTGTTGACCAGCAAGGTCAGCAGGCCGAACTTGGTGCGGGCGACGGTGTAGTCGGCCGCCTTCTGATGGGCTGCCAGGGGGATTTTTTCGGCGAATTCGGCCGGTACGGCGCTGCGGTGGACCAGCACGTGGCGGATATGGCGCGAGGCGAGCCAGAAGCGCACGATCAACGTCAAAATGATGAAAGATACAAACAAAATCGAAAACGCGAGTGAATACATTCTATGCCTGTGAGAAAATGGCGGATTCGGATTAATGAAGCCAAGAGAGAATTATGTCACAAGCTAACGAATTGCCAGAAGGTTCCGCACCAGAGGCCATCACCCCGCGCCAGAATGAATTTAACCTGGTCTGGGTCGATATGGAAATGACCGGCCTGGAGCCGGACACCGACCGTATCATCGAAGTTGCCGTGGTGATCACCGACATGCACCTGAATGTGCTGGCAGAAGGCCCGGTGTTCGCGATCCACCAGAGCGACGAGACGCTGGACAAGATGGACGCCTGGAACAAGGGCACGCACGGCCGTTCGGGCCTGATCGAGCGCGTCAAGGCGTCGACCGTGACCGAAGCGCAGGCGGAAGAGGAACTGATCAAGTTCATGAAGCTGTGGGTGCCGAAGGGCAAAGCGCCGATGTGCGGCAACACCATCGGCCAGGACCGCCGCTTCATGGTGCGTTACATGCCTAAGCTGGAAGCCTACTTCCACTACCGGAATATCGACGTGTCGACGCTGAAAGAGCTGTGCAAGCGCTGGAAACCGGAAATCGTCGGCGGCTTCAAGAAGCACCAGAAGCACACCGCGATGGCCGACATCATCGAGTCGATCGACGAGCTGAAGTACTACCGCGAGCACTTCATCAAGCTGTAGGCTGCGCGCATCACCGAAACAGGTTCGATTGAACCTGTTTTTTTTTCGCCGGCGAGAAAACCATGAAAAAATTGAAACTTGTTTTGATAACGGCGGCGCTGGCTGCGGCAGCGTCGGCCGGCGCCGCTGCGGCCGACGGCGCGCGGTTCGGCATCAAGGATTGGGAAGTCGCCTGCGACAACACGCGCCGCTGCGAGGCGGCCGGCTTTCAAAGCGATGAGTCGGAAAGCCTGCCTGTGTCGTTGTGGCTGGGGCGCGATGCCGGCGCCGCCGCCGTGCTGGAAGCCAAGCTGATCGTGGTCAGCGGTGATGACAAGGATGCCGGTCCCTTGACCATCACCGTCGGCAAGCTGGCGCTGGGCGGCTTGAAGGCGGAAACCGAATTGACGGCGGAGCAGGTCGCGCGCCTGATGCCGTCGTTGCTGAATGCCGAATCGGCCAAGGTGTCGGACGGCAAGCATCAGTGGCTGCTGTCGCTGGCCGGCCTGAAGGCGGTCTTGCTGAAGATGGACGATCAGCAGGGGCGGGTGGGCACGGTCACCGCGCTGGTCAAGCCTGGTACGCGGCCGGCCAGCGCGGTATTGCCGCCGCTGCCGCCGCCGACGGTGCGGCCGGTGGCGATGCCGCCCGCGCAAAAGGGGGACGAGAAGCTGCTGGCGGCGATCGTCAAGACCATCCGCCCCGAGGATTGCGGCGCGGACCTCAAGGATTCCTCCCGCGACGAAGCCATTTACCGCCTGCCGGGCGGGCGCATGTTGCTGGTGCTGGAGTGCGATCGCGCCGCGTATCAGTCTTCCTACGGGCTGTGGGTCGCCCGCGACAAGCCACCCTACGACCCCAGGCCGTTGGACTTGCCGGGCATGGAGGGCGGCGGCATCATGAATGCCTCGTTCGAAGGCGGCAAGCTGAGCAGCTACGCCAAGGGCCGGGGTATATTCGATTGCGGCGGCTTCTGGACCTGGCTGTGGACGGCGCAGGGCTTCCAGCTGGTGGATGTGTCCCAGTCCAATATGTGCCGTGGCGTGCCGGGCGGCGTCACGCTGCGCGATTGGGTGGCCAAAGTGGTCAGGTGAGGCAGGCAAGCCTATCGAACGCCGTCTTTTTCATTTTGGTATTACTATTCTGCAAATGTTAAATTAGCAATCTCTTTGCAGGAATTCTTATGTCCGATCTGATCGAACCCGGCGTCGCCGAACCAACTCCCGTGCTCACCCCGCCGCCGCCCAAGCGTCGCAAGTGGAGCCGCTACGTGTTGTACACGCTGGCGGTGCTGGGCGTGCTGATGATTGCGCTGCTGGTGGCGGTGTTCATCAAGGCCAACTCCGAGCCGCAGCTGATCAAGATCGACGAGACAGCCTCGATCGACGAGGCGATGACGCGCACCTACGGCAAATACTCGGCGGAGAAAAAGGGCTGGGTGTATGTGGACGAATCCAACGAACCCTTCCTGGTGCGGGTGATCCAGCAGGCGCGCATCGAGGCGGTGGGGGCAAGCGACGAGCTGTTTTTCGCCGCCAGCGGCGTTTCGCTGAAAGGCAATGGCCGGAACTTCTACGGCGTGTTCCAGATCCGCCCCGACACCAAGCCCGGCGGCGGACTGGTCGAGATCAGCTCGCCGTTCCGTTACGAGAGCGATGTGCCGGTGACGCCGGAGAAGGTGCGCTTTGAGGCCTTGTCCGAACGCACCTGGGGCTGGGTCCTGAAGGTGCAGACCGGCACCCGGCCGGCCGGCGAGCAGGTCATGGTCAGCAACGTGATGCTGGCGCCGCATGGTGAAGAGATCGCCTTGCTGGCCCGCTTCAAGGCGTCGGTGGATGCAGAGCCGGGTGATTGCGCCCAGGCCAATGCCGACCACGAAACCTGGCGCAAGGCGGTGGAGGCGATGGGCAACCAGGAGCCGGCCACCGAGCCGGCAGGGCAGGAAGCCGAGACGATGGACGATACCGAGCCGATGCGCTGCGAGCACAGCCGCTGGACCTACCGCACCGCCGATGTCATCGGCCCGCAACCGGGGCCGCTGACGGTCAGCGTCAAAGGCACGCAATACGGCGCGAATATGGAAGCGAAGACCTGGAAGCTGATGTTCGACAGCAAAGCCTTTGTCTACAACGTCCCCGAAGAGCTAACGGTGGAATAAGAATCGGCCGGCAGTTCATCGTGGCGCGGCGCCGCCAGCGGAAGGTGCAGCGCGAAGGTGGTGCCGCCGCCGACCTGGCTGGTGGCGCGGATTTTCCCACCCAGCAGGCCGGTCACGATGTTGTGGCTGATGTTGAGCCCCAGCCCCGAACACCCCGCGCCCAGCTTGGTGGTGAAGAAGGGATCGTAGATGCGGCCCAGGTGATCCGCCGCGATGCCCACGCCGTCATCGCTGACGCGCAGTTCCAGCCAGCCATCTTCGGCCGCGCTGGCTGTGATTGTGATGGTGCCGTTGCTGCGCCCCGCAAAGCCGTGCACGATGGCGTTGTTGATCAGGTTGATCAGCACCTGGCCGATCGGCCCGGGATAGCTGTCCATCGCCAGTGCTTCCGGCACGGCCTGCTCGATGATGTAGGCGGTCTTGTTAATCGTCGGCAGCAGCGCCTTGATATTTTCCGCCACCACCTCCGCCAGTTGGAAGTGACGCCGCTGCGAGCTGGTCTGGTCGACCGCCACTTGCTTGAAGCTGGTCACCAGGTCGGCCGAGCGCGCGATATTGCGCACCACCAGCTCGGTGATCTGGTTCATGTCGCTGATGTAGGCCTCGGTGGTGCTGCGTGTCAGGCCGGTGCTGTAGTCGCTGGCGAACTGGCGCGTTTTGTCGGCCAGCACCGTCGCCGCCAGCAGGCCGTTGCCGATCGGCGTATTCAACTCGTGCGCGACGCCCGCCACCAGCGAGCCCAGCGCCGCCAGCTTCTCGCTGTTGACCAATTCCTCCTGCGCGATCCGCAAGGTATCGATGGCCCTGGCCAGGTCCTTGTTGGCCGTGACCAGGTCGGCCGTGCGTTCGGCGACGCGCCGTTCCAGCGATTCGTTGAGCTGGCGGGTAGCGGTCTGCTCCACTTGCAGCTGGCGGTACAGCTGTTCATTCTCCGCCACCGAAGCCTTGATGTTGGCGATCATTTCGTTGAGCTTGTTGGTCAGCAGATGCAGCTCGTGGTGGCCCCGGTCGTTCAGCACGAACACGCGGTCGCCCAGGTTGTCGATGTTCAGCTGGCCGACGAACTCGCTCAACTGGCGCAATGGCTGGCCCAGGTAACGCCGCACCACGAACAGGAAGATGAACCACAAGGCGCAAGTCTTGATGACCGAGTTGACCAGGATGAGGAAGAAGCCGTACTCGACCTGCTTGACGATGATGCGCTGGTTCGAATACACGGTCCAGGTGCCGATCACGCGCGACTGGCCGTTCTCGTCGTTGTAGACGATGGGGAAGTCCTGGCTGAAGATCTCCGCGAACAAGCCTTCGCTGGGCGGTTCCTGCTTCAGGCGGCCATCGGCCTCGGCGTGAACCTTGACGCCCTGGTCGAGCACCGTGCCGACGGCGCGCACCAGCTTGCCGTGATCATCGGCCACCTTGATGCCGGCCACCACCGGCAGCTCGCTCATGCCGCTCAGGATGCCGCGCAGGATATCGTCGTTGAAGCGCCACATGGCGTCGGCGATGCCGGGGCCGAAGGTGTGCTGCATCGCGCGGATTTCAAGCACCAGGCGTTCCTTGGTGTGCTTGTATTCGGCCGCCAGCTGCACCAGCGTGACTACCACGGTCACGATGAAGTAGCAGCAGAAAATAATCCGCAGCAGGCGCGCGGCGATGGAGTCGCCGGACAGCAGCGGTGCGGCGGACGGACCACCGCCTTTACCTGAAGGCGACTGTAGACCGAGCTTGGCTGGTACCGATTGCACGTGGCCTCCGTTGGCGAATTAAAACCAGATGGCTTCAATCGCCTTGTAGCGGCCATTGTCCCGAATGATCGTGTAACCGCGGTTGAATTGAGCGAGATATTTGGCGCCGTCCGTCCCGGTTTTGCTGAAGGCGATGAACAGGCCGGGTGTGGCGACCGTGCCCACCAGCTTGAACTTGCCGCCGAATTCAGCCGCCTCCTTGATGAACAGGGCTTTCGCGATGCGCTCCTCGGCCGCCATGTATTGAATGCGCTTGGCCAGCAGCATCCTGAATCCCTGCACGTTCTTGTCGACGATGCGGCGCACGATTTTGGTGTTCAGGTCGAACTCATCGCCGTATTCATAGCCGCGTTCGACGCCCACGGTCTTGCCTTCCAGCTGACGCGCGGTCAAGCCGCTTTCCTGCGAGTCGCTCAGCGCGTAGACGTTCATGTGGGTGGTGAACAGTGGATGCTTGTGCCACAGGAAGCTGCCGCCTATCATGGCGTTGGGCACGGCGTCGAAGCAGCCGACCAGGCGACCGCGCTTGGTGTCGTCCAGGCAGCGGGCGTAGGGCAGCACCTCGAAGTTGACGGTGACGCCGACAGCGGCAAAGGCCTCGCGGATCACGTCGACCGCGAAGCCGCGCGCGCTGCGCTCCACCGCCGACGAATAGGGCGCCCAGTCGTCTTCCGCGCCCAGGGTGATGGTTTCGGCCGAGACCAGGCGGCTGACCAGGACGAGGCAGCAAAGCAGGTATTTCATGACATCCCTCCAGCCGGCGCGCGTCGACGACATGTAACTCCCTGATTGATAGCACTAATTCACTATAGCAGGGTTGTTTTGCTGACGGGAACGAAGTTTTTGCGCCGGGCAGGAATGTTAAAAATACGCGACAGATTGTGGCGTCAAGTCAGCATGAAGCCCAGGTCGGCCTGTGGGAAGCTTGCCAGTTCGTTCTTGAAGACCTGGTTCTGCAGCATGTCCGCATCGGCGCCGAACCAGCGGCCCAGCGTGGCGCCGTATTGCTGGTTGGAGAACTGCGGTATCCAGGCGCCGCGTCCGGTGGCGTCGTCCTTGCCGCCCAGCGTGAAGTCGGGGAACTGGCCGTACAGCCCGCCCTTGACCGCCGCGCCGACCACCAGGTGATGATTGCCCCAGGCGTGGTCGGTGCCGCCGCTGTTGGGCTGCAAGGTGCGGCCGAATTCGGACATCGTGAAGCTGGTCACCTGCTGCGCGGCGTGGATCTCCGCCAGCGCCAGCTGGAACGCGGCCAGCGCCTGCGAGACCTGGCGCAGCATGTCGAACTGCTGGTAGGCCTGGCCGCCGTGGGTGTCGAAGCCGCCCTGCGAAACGAAGTACACCTGCCGCCCCGGCCCTTGCTGCGAGCGGATGCGGATCAGCTGCGCGACAGTCTTCAACTGCTGCCCCAGCGAGGTGCCGGGGAAGACGGTGGCCAGCGGCGCGCCGGAGTTGGCGTTCTTCAGATCGGTCACCAGTTCCATGCCGTTCAGCAGCGCCTTGTTGGCGGCGCCGGCGATCAGGTTGGGATGCTGCGCCGACAGGATTTGCACCAGCGCCGCGCGCCGCGCATCGGCTTCCTTCTGCGGCCAGAAATTCATGCCGGCGAGATCGAGCTGGCCGTTGCCCGGCAGCAGATTGCCGTGGGTGCTGGCGCCTTCGACAAACAGGCCGCCGGCGCCTACCGCGATCGCGTCCAGGTGGCCGCCGGTGCCGAGCACATCGAGCAGGCGTCCGCCCCAGCCGGTGGCGGCGGAGGAGGGCGTGCCGGCCTGGTTCTGGATGGTCTGGTCGGGATGCGAGAACAGTTGCGACGGCACGCCGGCGCCGGCCAGGTACTGCGCCTTGCTCAGCGGCTGGCGCAGGTTGCCGACGTTGAGGATGGCGGCCACCTGGCCTTGTCCGTACAGCGCGTCCAGTTCCGGCATGCCGTAGTGGAAGCCGAACGGCTGCGTCACCGGATTCGCCGTCGCTTGCAAGGTGGCGCTGCGCGCGGCCAGCAGCGTGTTGGCCGCGCTCGACAAGGCCAGGCCGTGGCTGCCGCGAATGGCGTTGTATTGCGCGTAGCGGGTGGTGTCGAGCGGCACGATCATATTGTTGCCGTCGTTACCGCCGAACATGTAGAGGCAGACCAGCGCCTTGTAGTCGGTGACGGCGGCGTTGGCCGGCGTGGCCACGCCGGTCAGGCCCAATGCGGAGAGCGCGCCCATCAGGCTGGTCTGCGCGCTGGCGCCGAGGAAGCGGCGGCGGGTGGTTGAATGCTGGTTCATGGTCGTTGTCCTTATTGTGCGACGGCGAATTCGGCGCTGATGGCGGCCAGGTAGAGCGCGGTGATGGCGCGCTGGCGCGGGTCGGTGGAGGCGTTGACGGCCGTGCCGATTGCTTGCCGCGCGCTGGCCGACATGCGGCCCGCCAGCAAGGTGGCGTCGACCAGGTTGATCAGCGTGGTGGCGTTGCCGGCCACGCTGACAAACGGCGTGATGTCGACGTTGACCATGCCCTTGTATTCGCCGGAGATGAACTTGTACAGGAAGTTGGCGCGCGCCACGGCCAGGCTGGGCGCGTACAGCTGGAACTCGGGACCGTAGTATTGCGGCGAGCCGGGCAGGCGCGTCATCGGCGAGTAGAAGTTGAACACGCTAGGCGCGGCGGTGATCTTCTGACCCAGCAGGAAGTAGTCCCAGAACAGGTTGGTCGGATCGGTGACGCTGGCGCCCAGCGTGCGGAACAGGCCGATCGATTGCAGCATCGGATCCTTCAGGTGGCCTTGCGTGACGCCAGGCTGGTCCTGGCGCGCTTCGGGATCGGTCAGCACGGCGGTCAGCGTGGCTTGCAGGTCGCCGCGACCGGCCTCGCCGTAGGCGAACACGTCGGCCACGCGGGTGATGTAGGCCGGGCTGGGGTTGCTGGTGACGAAGGCGCGTATCAAACGGGTGGCGATGAAGGGCGGCAGGTTGGGATGCTGGAACAGGTTCTGCATCACGCCGTCCATGTCCTGTACGGCGGTCTGGCCGGCCGGCAGCATGGCGCCCAGCAGCAGCGTCTTGCTGCCTTTGTCGTGGAACTTGTCGCGCGGTTGCAGCGGGCCGGTGAAGCTTTCCCAGTTGATGCCGGTGGCGCTGCTGCCGGCATAGGTCCAGCCGCTCAGGGCGCGCGCGAAGTCGCTGATGCGGGCCTGGTCGTAGGTGGGGATGGGATCGCCGTTGCGGTCGGTCTGTACGCTGCCGTCCTGGTTCAGCAGGACCGGGCCGAGCGTGAACAGCTGCATCACTTCGCGGGCGTAGTTTTCGTTCGGCGACGGCGTGATGCTGTTGCCGAGGTCGAGGTATTTGCCCATCGCAGGATTGAGCGTCATCTCGCGCAGCAGCGTGTTGAAGTTGCCGAAGGCGTTGTTGGAGATGGTGGTCAGCCAGGGTTGGATTTCATTGGCGTAGGGATTCTTGTCGGCGGAGACGACGAACAGTTGCGACAGCGCGAAGATCATGCGCTGGCGCAGCTGGTCCGGGCCGGACGCCATGTTTTTGTACCAGGTGTTTTGCAGCAGCTTCATGTCGGTGGTGATGGGAACGGCGCTGGCTGGCATGGCGAATTGCTGCTTGAGCCAGACGGCCTGGCCGTTAGCCTTGATCGCGGCCACGTCGGCAGGCGTGGCGCCGAAGCTGGCTTGCTCCAGCAGGCGCACGGCGCTGATTTTGGCGGCGTCCGGCGCTGGCTGCTGGCCGATCGGCGGCGGGACTGGTGCGGGGGCTGGCGTCGGCATCGGCGTTGGGGCGGGCGTAGGAGTTGGATGCGGCGTCGGTTCAGGCGTGGGCGAGGGCGTCGGGGTTGGCGTCGGAGTGGCCGCCTTCTTCAAGGTTAGCGTAGTGCTGGCGGACAGGTTGGCGCCCAGCTTGGCATCCTTGGTGGTGGTGCCGGTGATCGTGATGACCACGTTGGACGGCAGCACCGATGGCGCGATGTATTCGCCATTCTGCGAATTCAGCTTGCCGTAAGTGGCATTGCCGCCGGGGACGCCGTTGACGGCGAAATTCATGTAGACGCCGTGGCCATCGACTTTGCCGAGGAACCAGACTTTGCTGCCCAGTGCGACTGGGCCCCTGGCGGTGCTCTCCACCGTGGCGGTGGCGGCCCATACCGAGCCGCTCAGGCTCAGCAGGCAGGCCACTGGCCAGATACGTGTTGGTAAAAATGACATCGACTTCTCCCATTGTTTTTTTCAAGCGACGGGAGTCATCTGGCAACATCTGTGCCAGTCGCTAAGTGCTTGATTTGGAAGGGGAGGCGACAAAATTTGCCACTACTGGACAAAAATTGTCAGCCCAATGCTGACAATTTGCGTCAGCCGGAAAAGTTATAGTCGCAGCGGGATGCGCCGAAAGCATGGGGGGAGCGCCGGCTTGTGCCTGCGAATGCAACGAATGCCGTCCGCCGTGTCTTCATGGCGTTTGTGCAACATTATGTAGGAAATTTCCGTTATAATAATATTAATTTTTATCCAGTATAGGGTTTCCCATGAAAGCATTAAGTTATCCCCTAATCGCGGCCTTGCTGTGGGGCGCCGTCAGTTGCGCTAGCGCACAGACGCCCCCGCCGTTGATTGACGTTGACCCATTAACCCTTAATGTTTTGACGATGAAGTACATAATTGACGCCACACCTCAATCCAGGATCATTGCGGATGTGTCAAATCCCAAGGGTACGTATGCTAGTAAAGTCGCTCAAATCACATTGATGGACAGTGACAGTCCGCGATCGGCGACGATCGCTCCAAGCGCCGAACGATTCCCAAGCGCAAATTACAAATGGTATGGCTTCAGTTTCTACCTACCTTCTAATTGGGATCCAGTAGGTAAGCCAGTCCGTGTGGCTCAAGTGGATTCCAGCGATCTCACTCTGCCACCACCGTTTGCGATCCGGGTTAATGGCGCTAATTTGGAGGTCGAGCTCAACGCGAATGAAAAAATTCCTGGTAGCAGTGTTCCACCCACTGCCGCAAATACGCAGTCCCGAATTTTTACTATCGGCCGAGCGACGACTGACGCCTGGCATTGCGTGGTGGTGCGCGCTCTGTGGAGTAGTACCGTTCTTATTGGCGACTTTAAACTTTGGAACTCTAGCGCCACCGAATTGTCCTACCAAGCAACTAACACTCATAACACTTATGTCGGCGTGACCCCAGTACCTCGGGTAGGGCTGGAGGCCATTAACTCGGAGGGGTTGGGAGTTGCCAGTCGCACGATCATTGTGGGGCCGATCATTCATGGACAGGAAAACACCTACGTTGGCGCCTTCTGGGATGCCATGCCGTGCAAAAAACAATAACGAAGGGACCGCTCATGAACATCAAACATAAAGCGCTACCATTGCTGCTCTTCGGCGTGTTCGGCGCAGCCAATGCTGGCATCTCTTCGGGGACCGGCGGAGCGATTGCTAACATCCTCACCAATGGTGATCCGATCCCGACTACGGCTACTGCAGGTATTGACTACAACTCGACCCACGTAAGCACCCGGGACTTTGCCCATGTGTATGCGGTGAGCGCGGGGGGCTCAGCTCTGGCCCCAGGTTGGTCTAGTGACTATCCCGGAGCAGCACAGGCGGGCCATCCTATCTTCAAGATGGAAATTGCTTATCCGACAGATGGCAGCAAGATTGCTCGTCACGAGATTGTTCCGAGATGGGAATACGTTGTCAGCGGAGTGCGCTGGTACGCTATCAGCGTTTATATTCCATCGACATGGAATTTCTCTCAAACGCCTACCATCATCGGTCAGTTACATACGGCTCAACCCAGCAACATTACGGTCTCGCCGCCTGTGCGTTTCGAGATCTTTGACCATACGTTGCGATTGGGATTAACTGCAAGCACTCAGAATTCGCCAGCTAAGCAGGCTTCCTCCGAGCAAGTAATCAAGTTGCTCGATTTGACGCCTGCCTCCGCAATCGATAGGTGGCATTGCTTCGTTGCGCGCGCAGACTGGTCGCCGGAGCCCGGCAAA
This sequence comes from Duganella sp. S19_KUP01_CR8, assembly GCF_036688705.1. Classification (NCBI taxonomy): domain Bacteria; kingdom Pseudomonadati; phylum Pseudomonadota; class Betaproteobacteria; order Burkholderiales; family Oxalobacteraceae; genus Duganella; species Duganella sp. S19_KUP01_CR8. Next base: position 23,371 of record NZ_JAQQPR010000045.1, read on the forward strand.
GGATCGTTCAAACTGTGGGTGAACGGTACGCTGACATATCAGGCTTCGCAAGCTTTCAACGCTTATGTTACGGCAGGCGGCAACTATGCGAAAACCGGGCTGTATGTGCCAGGCCTGGATAATATGCCTGCAAACCAGACGATCTATACCGATTACGTCTATATCGGGGATGAGCAGACGACTTCGGAGCAAGAGTTAACCGCGCTGACGCCTTGCGGCCATTAATCTGGAAGATGCCCCTATTGTTGTTCTGCATGTCAACATGAAGAATTGGGCAGTTTGAATGCTGCAGTTAGTGCGGGGCAGCAAAGCGCCAATGGCCAGTATTCGCGTAATTTATCTCTTGTGTTGGGCGAACAGCCAATCGCGCCAGGCGGTGGCGAGCAGCATGTCGGGGGGCACGGTGTGCTCCATGCCGCGATACTCGAGCATGCGGGCTTTGGCGCCGCCCGGCTGGCGCTGCAAGGCTGCGAACAGCGCGCGGTCCGGCTCGATGGAGTTCTCGGTGTCGGCGTCGCCGTGGACCAGCAGCAGCGGCAGGTCTTTCAGTTGCGCGGCGGCGGCGCGATCCGGGGCGATGCCGGAGAAGGCCACTGCGGCGGCGTACTCGTTTTGGTCTTGCAGCACCGCTTGCGTGGCGGCGGAAGCGCCCATCGAAAAACCGGTGACGTAGATGCGGTCGGGATCGATGGCGAACTGCGGTTTCAGAGTTTCCACCAACGCGCGCAGGGTGAGCAGGTTGGGGCCGGGCTTGGCCGCCAGCAGGCCGTCGGTGGCGGACGGCGCATAGTTGGCGCTGCGCTCGGCAAATTGCGGCACCAGGATGTAGGCGGGGTAGCGCTTGCGGATGGCCGGCGCGGACCAGGACATCGCGAGTGCGCCAAGCTGGCTGCTGTTGTCGTTGCCAACGGCGCCGGAGCCGTGCAGCACGATGATCAGCGGGTAGAGCTTGCCCGGTTGCGGGGCGGGCGGCGACATCAGGCGATAGCCCAGCGTGCCGGTCGGGCCGGCGTAGGCGCCGTTGAAGAAAACGTCGCGGTCCAGCGATTTCAGCATGGCCGCGTCGGCGGCCTGGTGGGCAGGCGTGCTGCGGTCGGTCACCAGCTCCGGCTGGGAGGCCGACGCGCAGCTTGCGGTCAGCAGGAGACTAATGAACGCAGCACGCAAGGACATCGGCTTATTCCGCCGTGTCAGCGCCGTGGCACTTCTTGTACTTCTTGCCGCTGCCGCAAGGGCAGTCGTCGTTGCGGCCGACCTTAGGCTCTTCGCGCACCAGGGTGGTGACGGCCGGCTTGCGGCGCGGTACCCAGAACTTGTAGATGGCCGGCAGGTTGGCTTCCAGTTCCTGGCCCAGCTTGTGCGCCTTGACCGGATCTTCCACCAGCGGCAGTTCCTCTTCCTCGATCTCGTCGGCGCCCAGCAGGTAGATGGGCTTCATCAGTTCCTGGATGTCCGATTCCCAGATCTCGTCCCACGAACCCGGACGCAGCTCCATGCCTTCCCAGAAGCCCCAGCACCAGGCTTCGGCGTCGATCAGGGTCTGGCCTTCGTGCTCGTGCTCGACGAACAGCGGCTCGAATTCCTTCGGCGCCACTTCGAACGTCACCAGCACTTCGTTCATGAAGCGCATGATCAGGTTGAGGATGCGTTCCTCTTCCTTTTCGTTCTTGAATTTCGGGACGTCGGTATCTTCCTGGCCCCAGACCCGCTTCAGCCACTCCACCGGCATGATGGGTTCCGGGCCGATGGCGATGGCGGTCAGATAGCCGTGCAGCATATCCATCGTCATCGCATCTTCAGGGCTGCGGTCGGACAACAGGAAGTTGTCTAATTCGTCGAATTCTTTTTCGCTCAGTGGCTGGTCGAGTTGCATGGCTTGCTCTTTTTATTGGATTGAAGCCGACAGTATACACGCCGCGCCCCGTACAATGCGGGGATGAACCAAGATCATTTCGACGACGAAGAAGAAGACGCCCGCGCTGCGGCCCTGGCCGCCAGCATGGCCGAGCCGCTGGGCGGGGCGGCCGACAGCGCGCAGGAACAGGCGCCGCATCCTTATTCGGCGCTCAATCCGGAGTGCGTGCTCGACGCGCTCGACAGCATCGGCCTGCGCGGCGACGGTCGCCTGCTGGCGCTGAATAGCTATGAAAACCGCGTCTACCAGGTCGGCATCGAAGACGACAAGCCGCTGGTGGTGAAGTTTTACCGTCCCGGCCGCTGGAGCGATGCGGCCATCCTGGAAGAGCACGCTTTTACCGATGAACTGGCCGCGCGCGAGATTCCGGTGGTGCCGGCGCTGGCCTTGGGGCCTGACCGGGCCACGCTGCATCACTTTAATGGCTTCCGCTTTGCCGTGTTCACCCGCCACGGCGGCCGCGCGCCCGAGCTGAGCGATCCGTCGGTGCTGGAATGGACCGGGCGTTTCATCGCCCGCATTCACGCGGTGGGCGCGATCAAGCCGTATCTGGAGCGGCCGGCGATCGACATCGCCACCTTCGGCACCGAGCCTTGCGAATTTTTGCAGGCCAACCAGTTCATCCCGGCCGATTTGCGGGAAGCCTACGCCAGCGTCTCGGCGCAGGCGCTGGACGGCGTGCGCCGCAGCTACGAGCGCGCCGGCGAGCTGCCGCAACTGCGCCTGCACGGCGATTGCCACGGCGGCAACGTGCTGTGGACCGACGCCGGCCCGCATTTCGTCGACTTCGACGACAGCCGCATGGGTCCGGCGATCCAGGATTTGTGGATGATGCTGTCCGGCGAGCGATCCGACCAGGTGCGCCAGATGAGCGACATCCTGGCCGGCTACGAGGATTTCTGCGAATTCGACCCGCGTCAGCTGCATCTGGTCGAAGCGCTGCGCACGCTGCGGCTGATCCATTACTCGGCCTGGCTGGCGCGGCGCTGGGACGATCCGGCCTTCCCGGTGGCTTTCCCGTGGTTTAACACCCAGCGCTACTGGCAGGATCGCATCCTGGAGCTGAAGGAACAGATTTCGCTGATGGACGAGCCGCCGCTGCCGGTCTAGCGACGGGGCGGCCGTATCGGAGCGCTGCCCGATTTCAGACTGGTGTAAAATTGGCAAGGTTGATGTGATACTCATCGTGAGCATCCGACCTTCCAAAGGAAAACCATGCTGAAACGTAGTCTGTCATTCGCCCTGTTGCTGTCCTTGACGGCCGCCGCCCACGCGCAGAAATCGCCCGCTGTGATGGAAACCCTGGGTCTCAAGATCGGCGATACGCCGGCGCAAATCGACAAAGTGCTCACCGGACTGGGCTATAAGCTGGTCGCCAAGGCGGACTATGTGGCGCGGCTTGGCATGCCGGCCCGCCCGCAGACGCGCGAATACCAGAATCTGGTGCCGAGGCCTGGGATGATGCCGAATGAGAAGGGCTACGTTAAGGTCGGTTTTGGACAGCAGACAAGCACGGTGGAGGCCATCGCCCGCCGCGAGCGGTTCGACCAGCCGGTATCTCGCGCTGAAATGGAAAAAGCCCTGATCGCTAAATACGGGCCGGTCACCAAACACGGTGGCCAGCTGGGGCCGCTTGAGTGGATGTCCTTGGAGTCGAATCGCTACAAGCCCAATGACAGCCCGGATGTTTGCAAGGTGGCTGTGGCCGGAAATGTCAACTACAACGGTTTCGCCAAAAGTTATGAGATGTGCCGTCAGACGGTGGCCGTGATGCTGACGGAGTTTAAGAACCAGGGCGCGGAGATCCAGGAGATTCAGGTCAGCATGGTGGACTTCGTTGCGCATAGCCGCGAAGCCGCGGCGCTGGAGGCGCTGGTCGAGAAAGATCGCCAGGCCGAGATGGAAAAACGCCGGCAGGCCCCGGTACCCAAGATCTAGGATCTGCCGAATTGGCGGGTATTTCCCGCTCTCCTCGCGGTTCGGCTTGCCTGATCCCTGCTTGATAATGAGAACTCAGAAGTCCCGGTTGGTGCCGGGACATATCGTCTAGCGAGAACCCTCATGCAAGCACAACTGGCCAAACAAGACAGCGTACAAGATAGCGTCACTCTGCTCCCCATGGTGTCGCTGCATGATCCGGACGAACCGACCCACACCCCGCGCGCCGCGATGGAGATGAAGGCGATCCAGGAAGCGATCGCCCGCGTCGAAGCCGACGCCAAGGCCGCCTGCGCCGCCGAGAACCGCGCCCACGCCGAAGCCCGCGCCCGCTCGCTGGCCGAAGACCGCGCCGCGATGGACGCCGCCGCCGCCGCCGTCGCGCTGCAAAATGCGCAAGCGTCGGAAGAGGCGATCGCCGCCAACCGCGAGCGCCTCGAATCGCTGCGCGCCGCCGCCCAGGCCAGCGTCGCCCGCCTGGACGCCGTCAAACAGGAAACCGCCGAACTGCGCGCCCGCGTTGAAGCCGACACGCAAATCCGCGTTGCCGCCGAACAGCGTGCCAAGGCCGAGAGCGAAAGCCGCAAGCGCGCCCACGAACAGATCGCCGCCGAATCCGAGCTGGCCGAACAAGCCTCCCGTGCCGCCGAGGAACTGGCGACCCAAACCGAACAAGCCCGCCTGCAAGCGGTGGAGCGCGTGGCCGCCGTGCAGGCCGCCAAGGAAGAAGTAGTCGGCATCGCCTCCGCCGACGCGCGCGTGGCGACCATGGCGCGCGAACGCGAGCGCCACGCCTACGCCGCCCGCCAGACCGCACAGATGCTGGTGCAGGCCGAGGCCGAAGCGCTGGATCTGACCGTGCAGCGCGAACGCGCCGATCAGATCGCGCTGGAATCGGCCTTCAACCGCGCCGCCGCCGAAGTGCGCGCGCTGGAAGAAGCCCGCGCCCTGGCGCATCTGGAACAGGAACGCGAACAGATCGCGCTGGCCAAGGCCGAATCCGAGCGCAGCGCCGCGCAATCGCTGCATCTGCGCCTGCAAACCGAAAAAGAAATCCGCGACGCCGCGATCCACCGCGAACGCCTGGAGATGGTGGCCGCCGCCAGCGCCCAGGCGCGCCGCGATGCGGACGCCAGCATCCTGGCCGCGACCGAAGCGCGCATCGAGGTGGACAGCCAGCTGCGCGCCGTCGCCCTGGCCCGCGTGCAGGCCGAGCAGGAAGCCGAACTGAAAACCCACACCAAGGTCGAAGCCGAGACGCTGGCGCTGGAACAGGCCAAGCTGCGCCAGGTTGCCGATGAAGCCGCCGCCGAAGCCGCCCGCGCCGACAGCCTGGAACAACAGCGCGCCGCCGAGCTGGCCGAGGAACGCGCGGCCTTGTCGCGCGCAGCAGCCGAGCTGGCCGCCAGCCAGAACGCCGTCGAACAACAGGAAATCGCCACGCTGGCGCTGCACGTCGAAGCGCAGAACCAGGCCAACGCTGTGGCCTTGCAAAAGGCCGAGCAGGCGCAAGCATTGCTGCAAGCCGAACAGGCCCGCGCCGCCGCCGAGCAGCAAGCCATCGCCGCGCTGAAAGAGAAACTGGATGCCGAGCAGGATGCCAGCGACGCAGCACAACACCGCATCGCCGCCGAACGCGCACAGACCGAAGCCTATCGCCAGCAGCAGCAAGCAGAGCAGCGCCTGGCCGCCGCAGCAGAGAAGGAAGCCGAAGCCGCCCGCCTGATGGCCGAGCAGGTGTCGCTGGAAGCCGAACAGAAAGCCATCGCCGGCCAGGCGCTGGCGGCGCAAGCCCGCCTGGCGGTCGAGCTGGGCGTGGTGCACGCCGAGCGCGCCCGTGTCGAGCAGGAGAAGGCCGCCACCGCCGAAGCGTTGTTGCTGGCCGAGCGTGAATTCATTGAAACCGAGCGTCAATCGCTGGCGCTGATCGACCAGAAGCTGACGCAGCAACGCCTGACCACCGCTTCCGAAATCCGCGCATCGAAAGCGATCGCCGGCCGCCTGGAAGCGGAACGGAATGTAGCCACCTGCGCGCGTCAGCGTGCCGACGGCGAGCAGGCCGAAGCCGATGCGATGCATCAGCGCGAGCTGGCCGAACAAGCCGCCGTGCAAGCCGTGGCAGACAAGGCCGCCGCACAACTGGCCTTGCTGGAAACCGCCCAGGCGCACGCGGCGATGCAGCGCAAGGTGGCCGACACCACCGCCGCGATGACCGCCGCCAAACAGAAATTGCTGGAACTGGAAACCCGCCGCCACGCCGCCGCACAAAAAGCGCTGGCAGCGGTGCAAGCCAAGGTGGCCGTGGCCGCCGGCGAATGCAAGCAAGCGGAAGAGGGCGCAGTGGTCGCCACGCTGGACGCCGCCCGCGCCCGCAAGGAAGCCGCCCGCCTGGCCCCGCCAGCCGAAGCCGGCAAAGCCGTCTGGCGCGCCCGCTAAAATCCGGGGTCAGGTCCCCCATTTGAGCATGAGCTCGGCTAAACAGCCGAGCTCATGCTCAAATGG
>NZ_JAQQPR010000046.1:0-28809 GCF_036688705.1 Duganella sp. S19_KUP01_CR8
GGCGCCGCCGTCAGCCGCCGACGCCTCGGCAGCCGGCGCACTCTCAACCACCGGCGGCGCGGCCGGTTCCGGCGCGGCTTCCGGCGCAGGTTCAGGCGCCGGCTTGGGCTTGCGGGCCGGTTTGGCGGCCGGCGGCAAGGGCTGGACCTCGGCCGCAGGCGGCGTCTCCACATGCCTGGGCAACGCCAGCCGCAGCTGCGCCGTCATCAGCGACTGCGGCAGCGGCGACGGCCGGTGCGACTGTGTCGCGAGGCGGTCGCCCACCCAATCGATCGCCAGGTAATGCAGCGCCAGCGTGGCTGCACATAAAACCAGCAGGCGGCGGCGTTGGAATAGATGGGGGCTTAAGCTCATGCCGCTAGTTTAACGTGTTCGGCCCGAGTCCGCGCCCAAGCAGAAATGTTGTCAAAATCTTTTGAAGCACGCGCCTTTATCTGCTACGCTGGACGTTATTCCTACAGGAGACTTCCATGGCCCACACGCAAATGCCAAACATACCAGGCGCAGCAGTAATGACGGATACGCTGGACTTCGTCAAAAACCTGTGGGGCAGCATGAGCGTGCCCGGCCTGACCGCACCGACGCTGTCGGTGGAAGAGCTGGACAAGAAGATCAGCGACCTGAAAGCCGTCGAGACCTGGCTCAACCTCAACATGAGCATGCTGCGCGGTAGCATCCAGGCGCTGGAAGTCCAGCGCGGCACCATCGCCACGCTCAAGTCGGTCGGCGCCAGCCTGGCGGCGGCGGTCAACCAGCCGCAGAGCAAGGACCACAAATCCATCTTCGACGCCAATCCATACGCCTCGGCCTTCTTCCACCACGCCCGCGAGGCGGACAAGGACAAAGAGAAACCCGCAGCGCCGGCACCAACTCCGGCCCCCGCCCAGGCGGCGGCCGAAAAGCCGGAAGCGGCAGCGACGGACAAGCCGGCCCCCGCCCCAATGGCCAATCCGGCGATCTGGTGGAATATGCTGCAAGATCAATTCAAGCAGGCCGTGTCGACGGCGATGGCGTCCGAGTCGATGATGGCTACGGCCGCAGCACGCGCCACCGATACGGCGGCCAAGTTCGCCGCCGCAGCCGCCACGCCGCCGGCCGCCAAGGCCAAGCCGGCCGCAGCCGGCACCGCCGGCACGCCGGCCGCCGCGACCAAGAAAGCCCCGGCCCGCAAGCGCGCGCCGGCCAAAGCCAAGCCTGCCGCCGTCAAGGCCTGACGGCCTGACGGAACGCCGCGCTGATTACGCCAGCCGCTGGATGCGGATGGCGTCAATCAGGCCGTCGGCCTGTCGCTGCACCTTCTCGATATCGATCAGGCCTTCCTCTTCGAGCTGTTTGGCGCTGTCGTGGGCGGTCTGAAAACTGTCCACTGTGTCTCCCTTGGCGGCGACCGGACGGATCCAGGCCACGCTGCCGACTTTCATTTTTGTATAAACTTCTTTTGCGATATCGCGCATATTTTAGTGCCCTTTATTTGCCCTCAATATTGACAGCGAATCAAGGCGCGGACAGGCCGCGCCGAAATTCAGTGTAATCATTTGCTGTCCCGGAAACAAGGCCGCCGCGGGCCTTGCTGTTGCGCCCAGCCGTCACTCATGGGCATCCGCATGCTTGTCCTGAATGGTGCCGTTGGCCGCCTCATATTCGCTGGCGGCGGCCGCCGCCACCACGCCCGACATCGGCGCCAGCATCGCCAGCTGCTCCATCAACTGGGCGAAGCGCTGCTGTCCCGGCGCGATGGCGTCGACATGCATCAGCACCTCGATCGCCTCGTCCGCCAGCTCGCGTACATAGCCAGTCTGGTGCAGCTGCGAGATCAGGATCTGCGCGGAGTTGAACAGGATGCGCATATTGTGCGGCAGCGCCTTGCGCGCCACCCGCATCCACTCGACCGCCTCGATCAGCTTACCGGTCTTCCACAGCAGCACGCCCTTGTTCATCATGTCCGCCGCTTCCTTGCGCGAGGACTTGATCAGCTCCATGCCCTCGTCGGTCATGCGCGCCTTGTCGAAGATCTTCTGCACGTCTTCCAGCAGCGGCACGTTGTCGTGGTTGTTGCGGGTGACGTAGCACAGCAGTCCCACCGGCGCCTCCTTGACGCCGACCGCGAACAGCAGCGTCGCCATGTCGAGGCAGGTCTCGGTGTCCGGCCGCTGCTTGGATTCGTCGGCCAGCATCGCTTCCAGCTCATCGCCGGATTTGCGCGCGCGCCGGTAGTCGCCGGTCTCGTGATACACCAGCCCCTCGGTGATCTTGGCGCGCAGCTCGACCATGTCGCCGCCGAACTGGTGCACCGCCGCGTTCAACAGGCGGATGGCTTCCTTGGTGTCGTTCTTCTGCGCGCACACGCGCGCCAGGCCGAAGAAGGCGTCCACCGTCTTCATCACCGAGTACTCGCCGATCTCTATGCATTTGCGGAAGGCCTTCTCCGCCACCGGGATCTTCTCCAGCTTGAGCGCGGTCTGGCCCAGCGCGCGCTGGCGCGGCACCGAATTGGGCGACAGCTTGGCCGCCTTTTCCAGCACGCCGAAGGCTTCCTCGGTCTTGCCCTGCAACTGGAAGGCCTTGGCCAGCTGGTCAAAGGCGTCGATGTAGAAGCGGTTGTCGGCGATCACCGCCTGGAACATCGCCAGCGCCGCATCAAGCTCGCCGTTGTTCATCAGGATCTTGGCCAGGCCGCAGCGCGCCCAGTTGTAGTCGCGCTCTTCCAGCACATGCTCGAACACCTTGCGCGCCTGTTCCGGCTCGCCGCTCTTGAGCAGCAGCGTGGCCTTCATGCGCAGCAGGTCGATTTCATGAAGCGGATTGTGGGCCACCTGCTCGTCGCACAGCCGCGCCGCGCGCAGGTAGTCCTTGTCGGCAAAGGCCTGGTCGATTTCGCGGAAGATCTGCTTCTTGTTCCACACGCGGTTCAGGCGCGTCAACAGCACGCCCTCGGTGATCGGCTTGATGATGTAAGCGTCCGGCTGGTGCTCGGCCGCGCCCATCACCGACTCCACGCTTTTTTCAGCGGACACCATCAGCCACACGCTACTGGGCAGCATCAGGTTGCGGATGCGCGCTTCCTCCAGCACCTGCTGGCCGTTCTTGCCGTCGCCGAGATTGTAATCGCACAGCACCACGTCGTAGCGGGTCTTCGACAGCAGCACCATCGCCTCGCCGCCGCTGGCCGCCTGGTCGATATGCTTGGCTCCGAGGTTGCGCAGCGATTCGCGCAGCAGCTGGCGGATGCCGACAAAATCGTCGACCAGCAGGTAGCGCTTCTCGGCCCAATCGACGGCGCCTTCCGCGACGGCGGTTATCGCTTCGACGCTCATGGCAATCGCAGGACGAAACAGCCGCCGCCCAGGGTGCCGCCGTTTTCCAGCGCGATGCCGCCGCTGCGTTGGCGGTACTTGTGCATCTTCGCCACTTCGCTGGAGAAGTAGAGACCGAGGCCGCTGCTGTTGTTGAGGAAGTTGACCGCGCTGCGCTGGCTGTTCATGGCGCTGGCGCCCGCCTCCAGCAGCGACGGCGGGAAGCCGGCGCCGTTGTCCTCGACGCGCAGCTCGAGATAGTCGCCGTCCACGCGTACCGCCAGGCGCAAACGGTCGCGCGTGTAGCGGATGGCGTTGTTGATGGCGTGGACCAGCACCCCGATGATCAGGTCTTCGTCCATGGTCCAGATGGCGTCCTGCGGGAAGTCCAGGTCGAGCGCGATGCCGCGCGAATGCAGCAGCGTGCGCGCCTGTCCCGCCACCTGTTCGACCAACTCGCTGATGCGGCAGGCGGCAGGGTCGAACGGATAGCCTGGCTTGCCGACGTCCTTGTACAAGGCCAGCAGCTGGATCAGGTTGTCGTTGAGGCGTTTGGTCTGGTACAGCATTTGGCCCAGCTGTTCGTAGCCTGGCTGCTCGGTCGATGCGGGCGTCGCCGCCAGCAGATTCTCCAGCGTGCCATTGAGGACGCCGATCGAATTCTTCATGTCGTGCACAGTCGACGCCAGGAACATGAACAGCTCCGGCGACCCTTCGTAGTGCTGCGCATCTTCTTCATCCATCGTTCGGTTCTCCATGGACGGCGCCAGGCGCGATTGGGATTGTTGTTAGTGCTGCATTATAGCCTGTGGAGTTGGCAGCGCCCAAGCAAGGATGACGCCGTGCGACGCGGTGTTTGCGCGAACGCAACGAAGACAGAGCCACGGTTACTGGCTGCGGCGGCGCTGTTTGAGCAGGAAACGGCCGGGATCGAGCGCATCGACCAGCATCGCTTCCAGCGGCGGCGGCGCGTTTTCCAGCTGTGATACCAGCAGTTCCGCCATCAGCGGCGCCCAGATCAAGCCGCGCGAGGCGTAGCCCAGCAGGCCATGCAGGCCGGGATGGCGCGGCACGTCGCGCAGGCGTTCGAGCCGGCCGGCGGACGGATAGTCGGGCAATGCGCCCGCCAGCGGCAGGCGGTCCGGCGCGGCGCAGCGGAAGCCGACGCGGCCCGCCAGCGGCGCGCTGGCGGCCAATGCGGCGACGGCCTCGCCGGGCACGATCTCGGCGAGGCGGGTCAGGTTTTCCAGCTGGCTGGAGGCGCGTAGTTCGGTGTCGTCGTCGTTGTCGTAGGTGGCGCCGGCGCAGACGATGCCGTTGGACGGCGGCGTGACGTAGGCCTCGCGGCAGACCACCAGCGGCAGCAGCGGCGGCGACGGCGTGTGCGCGTCGCGGGCGTCGTGCGCATCGCCGGCGGGATCGGGTACCGCCAAGTGCGTGACCTGCCCTCGTAACCGAGCCAGCGGCAGCTCGGCCGCCTGCGCTATGTTGATGGCGCTGGCGCCGTTGGCCAGCACCACGGTCGGCGCCTGCGCGATCAGCGTGCCGTCGGTGGCGCGCACTTGCCACTCGCCGTCCACGCGCTGCAGGTCAAGCGCTTCGGCCGCGAACACGCGCCGCAAGCGTTCGCCGCAGGCATCCAGCATCGCCTCGCACAGCGATGCGGGACGCACCCAGCCGCCCAGCTCAAACAGCCAGCCGCCGTGCGGCGTAGGGCCGCCCAGCAGTTCGCCGGCGGCGGCGGCCTCCAGCCAGCGCACATACTCCGACGGATAATCCCATGCGGCCACGACGTCCTGCTGCACCGTCGCATGTTCGGCATCGCGCGCCAGTTGCAGCACGCCGCAGCCGGCGCCTTCAAATGCCTGGCCGACGCCGCCGAGCCGACGCCACTCGCGCAGCGCGAAGGTGTAGGCGGCGCGGCTCAGGCGCGTGGGGATGTTGTCGTCTTTGGACAGCAACGGCATGAAGATGCCGGCCAGGTTGCCGGACGCTTCCTGCGCCGGCGCCGCGTGGCGTTCGATCAGCGTGACCTGCCAACCGTTGGCGCACAGGCGATGGCTGGCCGACGAACCGGCCAATCCGGCACCGATCACGATCGCGCGGCGCACCGGGGCCGGTGGCGCTTCCGGCTGCGGTTTGCGGCTCTGGTAGACCGCGCTGATGTCTTGCGTGCCATCGACGGCCCGGCAGGCAAAGCCCGCCGCCGTCAATGCCCAGGCCAGTGCTTCGTCCGGCGACTGCGCGTTCAGGGTGGCGCCCAGCACCGCCAGCTTGGCCAGGCTGCGCGCCAGCGATGCGGGGAACGAGGCGTCGACATGGAAGGCGTCCACCCGCGCGGTGATCTGCGACAGTACCGCGTCCAGGGCGCCTACCAGCAGGTCCAGCGTGACGCGGCCGTCGTCGAGCAGGATGCGATGGAAGCCCGGCACATTCAGCGGCCACAAGGCGCGCAGCTGCGTGTCGGTCAGTGTATCGGCCGACGGCACTTGCGGCGTCACGGCCAGGTAATGCAGAACGCCCTGCCGCGGCAAGGCGCGCCACTCGGCCATGAAGCGCTCGCCGTGGCCGAATTCCGTGTCCAGCACCACCCGCCGCGTCATCACTTGCGCGCCCGGCAGAAGCAGTCCGGCGCATGGTCGTTCACCATGCCGATGCCCTGCATATAAGCGTAGATGATGGTCGAGCCGACGAACTTGAATCCCAGCTTGGCGAGGTCCTTGGAGATTCGATCCGACAGTTCCGTCTTGGCCGGACGCGGCCCCTCGGCTGCGGCCAGCGGCTTGCCGCCGACATAGGCCCACAGCCACTGGTCCAGCGTGACGCCGCCGGCGCGCAGGCGCAGGTAGGCCTGGGCATTGGTGATCGCCGCAGCCACCTTCAGGCGGTTGCGCACGATGCCGGCGTCGGCCAGCAGCGCGGCCACCTTGTCGGCGTCGTAGGCGGCGATCTTTTCGGCGTCCCACTGGTCGAAGGCCGCGCGGTAGTTCTCGCGCTTGTTGAGTATCGTCTCCCAGCTCAGGCCCGCCTGCGCGCCTTCCAGGTTCAGCATCTCGAACAAACGGCGCTCGTCGTGGCAAGGCACGCCCCATTCCTTGTCGTGGTATTCAAGGTAGAGGGGATTGGCCGGATTGGCCCAGCTGCAGCGCGTCTTGGTCATGGCTCGGAGGGATCGGGGGAGAAGACAGCAGTATAACAAGCGGCGGGGTATCATACAGGCCCCTCTCATCGACGGAGCATCGCATGCAATTCGAAGCAAAGATTGAATGGACGCGCAACGGACAGGATTTCCTGGGGCAGCGCTACAGCCGCGCCCACGCATGGCAGTTCGACGGCGGCGCCACGGTGCCCGCCTCATCATCGCCGCTGTCGGTGCCGCTGCCGATGTCGGACGCCGCCGCCGTCGATCCGGAGGAAGCGCTGGTGGCCGCAGCATCCAGCTGCCATATGCTGTTCTTCCTGTCGATCGCCGCCAAGCGCGGCCACACGGTGGACAGTTATCGCGACCATGCCGTCGGCGAATTGGGCAAGAACGCTGCGGGGAAAATGGCGATGACGCGCATCGCGCTGCGGCCGGCGATCGTCTTCGCCGGCACGGCGCCGCCGGGCGCCGAAGAACTGGAAGCGATCCACCACGAAGCGCACGACAAGTGCTACATCGCCAATACGCTCAATTGCGAAGTGGTGATCGAGGCCCCATAGCCGTCGTTCCCGCGCAGGCGGGAACCCATGGAACGCACGCTCAGCATGGATTCCCGCCTTCGCGGGAATGACGTGGGCTAGGTCTCGAGGTCGCTGGACAGGCCGACGCGGCGTCGTTCGCCGCCCAGCACCAGCGGTCCGGTCAGATTGCTGACCAGCCGTACCTCGCCGTCCTCCACCGCCTGGTCCAGATGCTGCATCAGGCGCGGGAAAATGCCGTCCGGCTGCGTGGCCGCGGTGCTGTACAGCGCCGCCCAGGCGTTGCGGCCGGAACGCTTGGCGACATACAAACCCTGGTCGGCCAGCTCCACCACCTGCGACCATGACAGCAAACGCGGTTGCTGCGGCAGGAAGGGGAAGCAGGCGAAGCCGATCGAACAGGTCTTCGCCAGCAGCACTCCGTCCGGCAGCACGAACTCTCGGTCGGCCACGGCGCGGCGCATGCGCTCCGCCACCGCGTGCGCCTCGTCGCGGTGCGTGGCGCGCGCCAGCACCAGGAATTCCTCGCCGCCCCAGCGGATCACATAGTCCGACTCGCGGAACACTTCGCGCAGGCGCTCCTGCATCTGCACCAGGATGGAATCGCCGGCCGCGTGGCCGTAACGATCGTTGACTTCCTTGAAGTGGTCCAGGTCGACCATGAAGAACACCAGGTCGTTGGGCGCTATCAGGTCGCACTCGGTCAGCTCGCGGTGCTGGCCGGCGTCGTAGCCGCGCAAGCTCATGGCCACATCGACGTCGACATTTTGCAGGAAGAAGCGGCGGTTGCGCAGGCCGGTCAGCTGGTCGGTCAGGCTGACCTCCTCCAGCGCCTTGTAGGCCTGCTCCAGTTCCAGGTTCTTTTCCAGCAGCTGCTCCTGGGTCGCGCTCAGCGTCTTCAAGGTCGCCGCCACCTGGCGGTAGGCGCTGGCGTTGTCGAGCGCGATGGCGCCGTAGGCGCACAAGGTGCGGAAGATCAGCCGTTCGCGCTCGCCGTAGGCTGACGCCAGCAGCGACTGCACCGTCATCGCGCCCAACACGCGCTCCCCCACCCGCAGCGGCGCGAACATCAGGCTCAGGGTCGGCAGCGTGCCGGGGATCAGGTTGGGCGTGACATCGGCCTCGCCCAGTTCGATCAGGATCTCGCGCCGCTCGCGCACGCAGCGCGCCGAGTTGGCGTTCGGGTCCGACAGCGGCATCCGCACCGGCGGCACCGGATTGCCGGCCTCCACGCCGAAAGCGCAGGCCAGCCATTCTTCGCCCGGCTCCAGCAGGAACACCGAGAAGTGGGTGGCGTCGAGCAGGCCGTGCACGTGGCGGTCCAGCGCGCGGAACACCGCCGCCGCATCCAGGTGGGCGGTGATCTCCTGGCCGATGGCGCTCAGGTGCTCCAGCGTGGCGCTGGTCTGTTGCAGCACTTCGGCGCGCTGCGCCTCGGCCGCGGCCAACTGGCGGTGATGCTCGCCTTCGGTCTGTGCGCGTTCGGTCTGGTACTGCACCTGCATCGCGATGGCGCGATTGGTCGCTTGCTGGCTGTGGGTCTGGTCGCGCGCGGCGCTGGCCTGCAAGGAGATCGCGTAGGCGCGCGCGTGGTCGCCGATGGCCGCGTACTCGCGCGCGGTGGCGTCGAGCAGCGCGCCGGGCACGGTGTAGCCTTCGATGGTGGCGGCGATTTCCAGCGCCAGCTGCAGGTAATGCAACACCGGATTGGCGGCCTGCATGTCGGCCGGCGGCGGCAGCCGGTGGCGCGCGTGGATGTCGGCCAGCACGTTGAGCGCGGCGATCTGGCTGGAGGCGTCGGCGTGTTCGCGCGCCAGCGCCAGCGCGCCTTGCGCGGCGGCCAGCGCTTCCTCGGTGCGCCCCAGGTGCGACAGCGCGTGCGCCTGGCCGCGTCGCGCGCTGCTCTGGAAGTCGCTCTGGCCCAGCGCGTCGCCGCGCGAGGCCAGGCGGGTGAAGCTGTCCAGCGCCGCCGCGTGGTTGCCCAGGTCCAGCGCCAGGTCGCCCTGGTATTCCAGCGCCACCGCGTAGGCGCGCGAACCGGACAAGGGCGCCAGCGTGTTCAGGGCTTCGCGCAGCAGCGTTTGCGCCGCTTCGCGCTGACCCAGCTGGCGCAGGGTTTCGGCCGTCTGCATCAGGCACATGCCGATGCTCAGCGGCCAGCCGGTCGGGCGCGCCAGGTCCAGGCCGCGCTGCATCCAGTCCAGCGCCGCCTCGTGCGCGTTCAGGCTGGTGAAGCCGTTGCCGATGTTGGTGGCGACGATGATGGCGCGGCGTATCTGCCCGGTCGCCAGCGCGGTTTCGTAGCTGAGCATGAGGTGGCCGATGGCGCGGCCGTAGTCGCTGCGCTGGAAGGCGCAGGTGCCGAAGAAGTCGCTGATCCACCCGGCCGCGACCAGCGCGACGTCGGACAGGTCGGTGCCGAAGCGCCCGCTCCAGCGCTGCTGCGCGACCTTCCAGTCGCTGAAGGTGTCGCAGATGCCGGAGGCGGCGTCGATCACGTCGATGCGCACCGGGTCGCCGGCGGCGCGGGCGGCCAGCGCGGCCTGTTCCAGCCAGCGGTCGCCGCCGCCGCTGTCGCCGCGGTCATTGGCGACCCAGGCCAGCACCCAGCAGGCGTCGGCGCGCGCGCGGTTGGCCCGGGCCGGCAGCTCGGACGCCAGTTCCAGCTGTTGCAAAGCTTGTTCGGCCTGGTATTGGGCGGTGTCCAGCCGGCCGTTCAGCCATTCGGCCTCGGCGCCGATCAGCAGCAGGCGGGCGCGCCGCAAGGCCGCCTCGGCTTCCGGCAGCATGGCCAGCAGCGGAGCGATCTCGGCGGACAAGGTTTGCGCGCGCAGCGGGTCGCGCTGGCGCAGATGCCAGGCGAGCGCAGTCAACAGCGGCAGGCGTGACGAACCGTGCGCTTCAGACAACTCCGCCTGCCAGCGCGCCAGCTCTTCATCGAGCGCAAACATCTTCACCAAATAACTTCCTTTTACTGTGTGCCACCCGCTCCCGGTCGGAGCGGCAGGCGCTATTGCCTCAACGCATGTATGCGCTGTTCCAGCATTATTCCACAGTTTACGGACCGCTCCGCCGGCCCTTGTTAAGTGTCTGAATTCAAAGACATTTTAATTCCACATGGAAATTAATTGAGGCCACAGAAACATCGCCACCGGCCGGCGATCGGCGTAGGATGGCGTCGTGCCCGGCCGCCGCACATTTATTTTGCGGACGCTGGAATAATCCGCCCGTTCCTCACGTATACCCTGGTACAACGCCGATTCCACGTCGTTCCACCCACTCGTCAAGGACCCAAGCCATGAAACCTGTTGCCCGCCTGTCCACCCTGTTTGCCGCCGCCCTGCTGCTGGCCGGCGCCGCCCACGCCGATACCGTCGCCAAGAAAGACGGCATCCTGGTCAATTCGGCCGGCCTGACCGTCTACACCTTCGACAAGGACGCGGCCGGCAGCGGCACCAGCGCCTGCAACGGTCCATGCATCGAGAACTGGCCGGCCGTGGCGCCGTCCGCCAACGTCGCCGCGCCGTATTCCGTGATCACCCGCGAAGACGGCGCCAAGCAGCTGGCCTACAACGGCAAGCCGCTGTACCTGTTCAAGAAGGACACCAAGCCGGGCGACCGCAACGGCGACAACTTCAAGGACATCTGGCACGTGGTCAAGGACTAAGCGCCGCCCATGCAAGACGAGCGCGACCGCCTGATCGCCTGCATCCCGCGCCTGCGCCGCTACGCGCGGGCGCTGCTGGGCGGGCGCGCCGACGCCGACGACCTGGTGCAAGACACCGTCGAACGCGGCTGGGACAAGCTGGCCAGCTGGCGGCGCGGCAGCGACATGCGCGCCTGGCTGTTCGGCATCATGCACAACCTGCATGTGGACCAGCAGCGCCGTCCCGCGCTGGCCACCGAGCCGCTCGACGACGAGCTGCCGCTGGCCTCGGCCGACACCAGCGGCGACGGCCTGGCGCTGCGCGATATGGACCTGGCGCTGCAACAACTGCCGCCGGAACAGCGCGCAGTGCTGCTGATGGTGGCGCTGGAAGACATGCGCTACGACGAAGTGGCGGCCGCCCTCGATATACCGCTGGGCACGGTGATGTCGCGCCTGTCCCGCGCTCGGGAAAGGCTGCGCCTGATCCTGCAAGGCCAGCCCGTGCCTGCCCCGTTAAAGGTCATCAAATGAATAGCCCCGTTACCGAAGCCGAACTGCAAGCCTGGGTCGACGGCCGCCTGCCGCCCGACCGGCACAGCGCGGTCGACGCCCACCTGGCGCTGCATCCGGCCGAAGCGGCGCGGCTGCAAGCCTACCGCGATCACGACGCGGCGCTGCGCGCGCTGTACCAGCCGGTGCTGGAGCAGCCGGTGCCGCCGGCCATGAACGCCCGCCTGATCGTGCCCGCGCAGAGTCACGGCTGGCGCGATTGGCTGGCGCCGCAAGCCGGACCCAGCCACCCTTGGCCGCCGGCGCTGCGCGCGGCCGCCATGCTGGCGCTGACGCTGTCGGCCGGCGCCGCCGGCTGGCTGTTGCACGGCGCCGCCGACAATGCGGCCGGCCGCCTGGCCGATGCCGACACCCGCGGCGGCGCCGTCAGCCTGGCCGCGCTGCCGCGCCGCGCCGCGCTGGCGCACGTGGTCTACACGCCGGAAGTGCGGCATCCGGTCGAAGTGGGCGCCGACCAGCAGGCGCACCTGGTGGCCTGGCTGTCGAAACGGCTGGGGGCGCAATTGAAGCCGCCGCAACTGGCGGCGCAGGGCTATGCGCTGGAGGGAGGAAGGCTGCTGCCCGGCCAGAGCGGGCCGGTGGCGCAATTCATGTACCGCGACGGCAGCGGCGCGCGCCTGACCTTGTACGTATCGACCGAACAAAGCCACAACAAGGAAACCGGCTTCCGCTTTGCGCAGGAAGGCCAGGTCAGTGTGTTTTACTGGATAGATGGGCGCTTCGGCTATGCCCTGTCCGGCAACCTGGACAAGGCGGCGCTGGCCACCGTGGCCAACGCCGTCTACGCCCAGCTGGAACCGGCTTTGTGATGATAGTTCAGGCGTGCTTGCTGATCTCGATCAGGCGCGAGCGCATCAGATCGCTGGCGGCAGGGCCCGGCGCGAACATATAGTCCTCGTCGTTGATGGCCAGGCCGCTGTTGGCGTCGACCAGCACCTGGTCGGCCGGCTTGCCGGTCTCGCGGCTGACCACCAGCAGGCTGGCTCCCTCCGGCGCCAGGTGGTCGTTGCCCCAGGCGATGAAGGCCAGCAGCACCGGCTTGAAGGCGCGGCCGGACTTGGTCAGCACGTATTCATAGCGCGGCGGACGGGCGCTGTACTGGCGACGCTCCATCAGGCCGCCCTCGACCAGCCCGGCCAGGCGGCGGGTCAGCATATTCGGGGCGATTTTCAGGCTTTTTTCAAATTCGTCGAAACGCGACAGACCGTAGAACGCATCACGCAGGATCAGGATACTCCACCACTCCCCAACTTTTCCCAAGCTGCGGGCGATGGGGCAAGGCATACGGCCAAAATCGGTATGTTTCATTTTTGACTCCTCGGTTCCAGGGGGGGTTAGCACAAGACAGCGATTTCATTATTATCTATCCAAGAAACATGTGCTTTTGCCACAGGAGACCACGGTTTTGATTGCGTAGAAATCTATTAAAAATATTTCGCGGATAGGAAAAATATGCAACAGTCTTGCAAGCCGGGGGCGGAAAACGGCCCGCACGGCTAAATCCGTTAAATAAATCCAAAAGATAGGCATAATAGCCACTGGGCGTAATAAACCCTTATCAACCAGGTATCGAAGGTGGACCATGACTGCCAGCGACACACAACCAAGCATCCTGATCGTGGACGATTCCGCGTTCGAGCAGCGCATGCTGGTCGATCTGCTGAGCGAGCTGCCGTATAAAGTCTCGGTGGCCGTCAACGGCCTGCAAGGCTACCAGCTGGCGCTGGCCCAGCATCCCGACCTGATCCTGCTCGACGTGCGCATGCCCAATATGGACGGCTACACCGCCTGCCGCCTGCTCAAGGCCAATCCGGTCACCGAAGACATCCCCATCATTTTCCTCAGCGGCGCCGACGCCGACGAGGAGCGCATCATGGGCCTGTCGATCGGCGGCGTGGACTTCGTCACCAAGCCGTTTTCGCCGGGCGAGCTGGCGGCGCGCATCCAGGTGCACCTGAAGCTGGCCCGCCGCGCCAGCCGGCCGAGCGCGGCGGCGCCCAGCGACGCCCATGAGACCCACGAGACCCACGAAACCGATCCCGACGCCGTCATCGTCAACGCCGCCAAGCGCCTGATCGCCGACAACCTGGCCTCGCTGCCCGGCCTGGCCGAAATCGCCCGCAGCGTCGGCACCTACCGCGAAAAGCTATCGCATGTGTTCCGCGAACAGACCGGCATGACGGTGTTCGCCTTCATCCGCGAAACCCGCATCCGGCGCGGCGAAGAATTGCTCAAGGACACCGATATCGATGTCCAGGACATCGCCCTGATGATCGGTTTTAACAACGCCGGCAATTTCGCCACCGCCTTCCGCGAACGCCTGGGCGTCACCCCGAGCGCCTTCCGCCAGACCATCCAGCATAAAAAAACGCCGCACGGCTGATGCCGGCGGCGTTGTCCAGAGAGTGCGGCGCATCAGCGCAGGCGGAACACCGCCACCACGCCGGCCAGGTTGGCGGCCTGCTCCTGCAGCGAACCGGCCGCAGCAGCAGCCTGCTCGACCAGCGCGGCGTTCTGCTGCGTCACCTCGTCCATCTGCACGATGGCCTTGTTGACTTCCTCGATGCCGGTGCTCTGCTCGCTGCTGGCGGCGGAAATCTCGGCCACCACGTCGCTGACGCGGCGCACGCTGGACACCACCTGCTCCATCGTATTGCCGGCCTGCTGCACCAGCGCCGTGCCCTTGTCCACCTGCTGCACCGAATCGTCGATCAGGCCCTTGATTTCCTTGGCCGCCGCCGCCGAGCGCTGCGCCAGGTTGCGCACCTCGGAAGCCACCACCGCGAAGCCACGCCCTTGCTCGCCGGCGCGCGCCGCCTCGACGGCGGCGTTGAGCGCCAGGATGTTGGTCTGGAAGGCGATGCCGTCGATCACGGAAATAATGTCGACGATCTTGCGCGACGAGGCGCTGATCGAATCCATGGTGGCGATCACCTCGCCCACCACCTTGCCGCCGTCGGCCGCGGTGCCGGAGGCCGACTGCGCCAGCTGGTTGGCCTGGCGCGCGTTGTCGGCGTTCTGCTTGACGGTCGAGGTCAGCTCTTCCATCGCCGACGCGGTTTCCTCCAGCGAGCTGGCCTGGCCCTCGGTGCGGGCCGACAGGTCGAGGTTGCCGCTGGCGATTTCCGCCGAGGCGGTGGCGATGGTGTCGGTACCGCCGCGCACCTCGCCCACCACCCGCAGCAGGCTGTCGTTCATGGCCTTGAGCGAATGCATCAGCTGGCCGGTTTCATCCTTGCTCTGGCTGGCGATGTGGCCGGTCAGGTCGCCGTCGGCCACGCGCTGGGCGATGCCCACCGCCTCCTGCAGCGGCCCGGCGACGATGCGCGCCACCGCCGTCGCCAGCACCATGCTGACCACGATCAGCAGCAGCAGCGTGCCGAGGATCATCTTGCGCGACATCGAATAGGTATCGGTGGCCGACTGGTCGGCGGCGGCGCTGCCGTCGTCGTTGATCTTGACCAGCGCGTCGAGCTGCTCGTTGACCTGGCGGAACAGCTTGTTGGAGCCGCCGCGGAACAAGGTGCGGGCCTCATCCTTGGTGCCGGCGCGCGACAACGCCGCCAGCTTGCCGCTGGCGGCCATGTACTCGTCCAGCGATTTCTGCAGCTCGCCGTAGATGCGCTTCTCTTCCGGCTCGGACACCAGCGCAGCATACGAGGCTTGCTGTTTGCGCAAAGTTTCCAGCCGGGTCGCCATCGACTTGTCGGTGGTGCTCATCTCGGCTTCTTCGGTCAGCAGGATATGGGTGGCTTCGGAAATCCGGTAGCGCGACAGCGAGGCTTGCATCTGCCCCAGGTAGCGCACCGCCGGCATCCAGTTGGTGGCGATGTCGGTCGACGACTGGTTCACCTTGGCCAGCTGGCTGAGCGAGAACAGGCCCAGGCAGCAGGTCAATGCGATCACCACGCCAAACGCGACAATCAGCTTTTTGCCGATTTTTAAGTCGTAAAACCATTGCATGGTATCTCCTCTGGTAATTCCTTATGGAAATATCATCATAGAACGGGTGACCGTGAAAGTCACCCTTTCATTGCATGCTTAGAACCTGGTGTTGAGCCTGAGCGAGGCAAAGCGGCCACGCGGATCGGCCTGGGTAAAGTCGAAGAAGGCGGTCGAGGAATCCCAGGACGGCCGCTTGTCGGCCAGGTTTTGCACCGCCAGGGTCAGCGTGGTGGCCGCGCTCAGCTTGCGCGACACGCTCAGGTCGAAGGTGGCGTAGGGCGACACATGCTCGCCGGGGCGCGAGGTCTGGTCGTAGCCGCTGACATAGTTCCAGCTCAGCGTGCTGCTCCAGCTGGCGATCTCCCAGGTCGCCGTGCTCACGCCGCGCCAGGCCGGCAAGGTGCCGAAGTAGTTGTTGCCGGCGCCATTGGTCAGCGGCTCGCCTTCCGACAGCGGCGCGGCGAAGCGCAGCAAGCGGCTCAGTTGCGCGTGCAGCGCCAGCTTGCCGTAGGCGGCGCTGGTCCAGCTCTGGCGCAGGTCGAGGTCGACGCCGGAAACGACGCGGTCGCCCTGGTTGCTGTACTGCAGATACAAGGTGCTGATGCGGCCGTCGGCGTCGCGCACCACCTGGCCCGGGCGGTTGGCGGCGATGATGGTCTCGCTGCTGTCGGTGCCGATCACGCCGCGCGTGTTGATGCGGAAGTAGTCGATGCCGATGCTGCTGGTGCTGCTCGGGGCCAGCACGATGCCGAGGTTGAGGTTGTCAGAACGCTCGGGCCGCAGCGCGGCGTTGGCGGTGGTGACGTGGGTGACGCCGCGCGCCTGCTTGGGCGCGATCGGATCGCGCGGATCGACCACCGAACCGTAGCTGACCGAATTGCTGTTGGTGATTTCCGGCAGCGACGGCGCGCGGAAGCCGCGCGACACGGTGCCGCGCAACAGCACCCCTGGCGCCGCCTCGTAGCGCAGGCTGGCCTTGGGCGAGAAGGCGTTGCCGAAGTCGCTGTAGTGGTCGGCGCGGCCGGCCAGGTTCAGATTGAGGCCGCTGGCCAGCGGCGCGTTCAGCTCGGCAAACAGGGCCGACACATCGCGCTCGCCCTTGATGATGTTGATGGCCGGACGCAGCTCGGTGCCCGACAGCACCGCGCTCGAAGTGTTCGAGTTCATCTCCTCGCGGCGCCACTGGCCGCCGAGCGCCAGGCCCAGCGGGCCGGCGGGCAGGTTCAGCAGATCGCGCGCGGCGGAGAAGTCCAGCGTGGTCAGGCGCGCTTGCGCCGGACGCAGGGTCGACAGGCGCAGGCGGTTGCGCACCGCCTCGCTGTTCTTGCTCTGGTCGGCGAAGTTGTAGCTGCCGTCGGCCAGCACTTTTTCAAACTCGTAGCGGTTGACGAAATTCTGCACCGTCTCCTCCAGCGTGCTGGCCGAGCGGCCCAGCGAAGCGTCCACCTCCCAGCCCGCCAGCTGGCCCTTGACGCCGCCCAGCGCGCGGTAGAAGTCCACCTTGTCGGCCTTCAGGCGCGGGCCGAGGTCGAACAGCGTGGCGGTGATCGCCACCGGCGTCGTGCCCGGATTGTTCGGATGGCCGACCGGCAGCGCCGCGTTGATGCTGTCGAGCTTTTTGCTCTGGTTGTTCCAGGCGCGCAGCGCGCTGCTGACGGTCAGCGGCGCGCCGAAGGTCTGGTCGGCGCGCGAATAGCTGTACAGCAGGTCGGCATAGGCCGCCAGCTCCGGCGTCAGCTGCACGGTGCCGCGCACCGAGGCGTGCAGGCGCTTGACCGCCGGGATCAGCGTCTTGTACGCGGCCGGATTGTAGGCCTGCACCTGGCCCTGCTTGCCTTCGGTGATGGCGCCGTAGGGTTTCAGTTCCAGCGGCCCCTGCAAGCCGCCCAGCAGCCTGGTGGCGTCGCTGCCGTAGTAGTTGGTCGGCACCCAGGCCAGCGTGCCGTTCTGCTCGCTGCGGAAATCGCTGCCGCGCATCCAGTCGACGTCGGTCTGCTGCAGCTTGCTGCGCTGCTGGGCGTCGAGCGCGAACACCAGGCTGTAACCATTCTCCGCCAGCGAGCCGATGCCGGTCTGCAGCGCCGCGCGGCGGTCGGTCTGGCCCGTGCCCTGGGTCGACGCGCCGCCCTCCACCGTCAGCTCGGTGCCCTTGAACTCCTGGTACAGGATGATGTTGACCACGCCGGCCACCGCGTCCGAACCGTAGATCGACGAGGCGCCGTCCTTCAGCACTTCGATGCGCTGCACCGCCGCCATCGGCAGGCTGTTCAGGTCGACAAACACTTCCTGCATATCCTGCGCCGTCGCATACGGGCTGACGCGCTTGCCGTTGACCAGGATCAGCGTGTTCTTCTGCCCCAGGCCGCGCAGCGACACGCCGGCCGTGCCGGCCGAGAAGCTGCCGGTGTACTGCTCGTTGTAGCTGTTGCCGCTGTTGGCGGCGATCGAACGGATGACGTCGGCGATGCTGGTCTTGCCGCTGGCGGCGATGTCCTTGGCGCTGATCACTTCCATGGCCGCCGCGCCCTCTTTCTCGGTGACGCGGATATTCGAGCCGGTGACGATGACGCGCGCAGTATCGGCGGCGGCGGCGGCCTGCTCGGCGTGGACCAGTTGCGGGAAGGCGGCGGCCAGCGCCAGGGTGATGCTGAGTGGTTTGAACATGATTCCTCTTGTTGGGGTTCAGGGACGTACGGGCGCCTCCGGCCTGGTGGGCCGGAACGATGGACGTCGTGGGACTGCGGGTGGTGCTGCGGTATGGGTATTACAAGGCGGCGCGGCACATGCACTGCGCCATGCAGAGCATGTACAGGACGTGGCGGTTAGAGACTAAGGTGATGACGTTAATACGATGCATGGCAACGGGCCGGTGACACTGGAGAGCCTGCACTATAAAGGCCGTCGTTGCCGAAGGGAACGAATTAAATCCTACTTGTATATGCCAATCGAATCTAAAGCGCGGCCATCTTGCGCTGCCAGAAGAACCACGACACCAGCGCGTTGATCCAGTAGGCCGCGTACAGCAAGGCGGTCAGGTGCAGGCCGCGGCTGGCGTACAGCGGCACCGAGATGGTGTTGACCAGCAGCCAGAACGGCCAGGTGTCGAGACGCCGCCCCATCAGCAGCAACTGCGCGACGATGCTGAACATCAGCACCGCCGAATCGATGAAGGGCGCATAGGCGTTGGTATAGGCTTGCAGCATCAGGCCATAGGCGGCGGTGGCGGCGATGCCGACGCCGACCATCCAGCCCAGCGCGGCCGGGCGGGCGCGGCTGATCGGCAGCGCGCCGCCGCTGTCGCCGCGCACCCAGCGCAGCCAGCCGATGAAACAGGTGACGATGAAGAACAGTTGCAGCGCGACGTCGGCGTACAGGTTGACGCTGTAGAACAGCGCGGCAAACATCGAGCAGCCGACCACGCCCAGCCACCACGAATGCACGTTGTTGCGTCCGGCCAGGACGATGGAGACCGTCATGACGACGTTGGCGGCGATTTCCAGCGGAGCGATCAACAGGAGTTCCAATCCAGCATGCAGTGTGTATTGCGGCAGACCATTGCGGCGGGCCGCTACTGCTCCAACTGTAACACGGCTTCCAGCACGGCGATGTCGATCGGCTTGACCAGGTGGACCGCGAAACCTGCCTCCTTGCTGCGCGCCTTGTCGCCGTCCTGGCCGTAGCCGGACAGCGCCAGCAGTTTCAGCTGCGCGCCGCCGGGCAGCCGGCGCAGATGGCCGGCCAGCTCGTAGCCGTCCATGCCGGGCAGGCCGATATCGAGGATGGCCATCTGCGGCATGGCGCCGGCGGCGGCGGCGATGGCCTCGACCGGATCGTAGGCCGCGACGGCGCTGTAGCCCAGCACGCCGAGCAGCTCGACCAGCGAATCGGCGGCGTCCCGGTTATCGTCCACCACCAGCACGTTGACGCTGGTGGCGGCCGCCTGCAGCGGCTCGGTTTCGGCCAGGACCGCGAGCGGCGCCGGGGCGCCTTCCGCCAGCCCGTCCGGCAGCGTGATGGTGAAGGTGCTGCCGCAACCCTCGCCGGCGCTGGCGGCGCTGACCTCGCCGCCGTGCATCTGCACCAGGTTGCGCACCAGCGCCAGCCCTACGCCCAGCCCGCCCTTGGCGCGGTCCAGCTGGCGGTTGCCCTGCACGAACAGGTCGAAGATATGCGGCAGCAAGGCCGGCGCGATGCCGCAGCCGTCGTCCTTGACCTGGATCTGGATGGTCTGCTGCTGCAAGCGGGTGGACAAGGTGATGTGGCCGCCGGCCGGCGTGTAGCGCGCCGCGTTGTTGAGCAGGTTGGACACCACCTGCGCCAGCCGCGCCGGATCGCCATGCCAGCGCACGCTCGACACCTCGACCAGCAGGCGGTGCCGCTTTTGCTCCAGCAGCGGACTGGCCATGTCGATCGCCTTGTACAGCACGTCCGACAGCTGCAAGGTTTCCTTGCGCAGCTCGACCTTGCCGCTGGCGATCCGCGAGACGTCGAGCAAGTCGTCCACCAGCCGCACCAGATGGTCGACCTGGCGCTGGATCACGGCCTGCTCGTGACCGGTGTCGGCGCCGCGCAGCTTCATCAGCTTGAGCGCGGTGACGATGGGCGCCAGCGGATTGCGCAGTTCGTGCCCCAGCATGGCCAGGAATTCATCCTTGATGCGCGCCGACAGGTTGAGGTCGACGTTCAGGCGTTCGCTTTCGGCCATCGCCAGCGCCAGCGCGCGGTCGCTCTCGATCCGGCTCAGCGTGGCGCACACGGCGGCGGTGATCTGTTCCAGGAACTGGCGGTAGGGCTGGTCCAGCGGCAGCCGCGGCGAGGCCCGGAACACCAGCGTCAGGTCGTCGCACAGTTGCAGCTCGGCGCCGTGGATGACCACCATGCCGGCTTCCGCATCGGCGCCGCCGGCAACTTCGGCCGCCGCGCCGCGCCGCAGGCCGGCGCCGAGCAGGTCGCCCGGATTACCGGCCACGCAATCGGCCAGCGCGCCCTGCACCTGCGCCTCGTCGCGGCAGTTCAGCAGGCTGCGCGCCAGCAGGTCCAGCGCGTGGCGGCGCCGTTCGGCCAGCACCTGGGCGGTGGTCTCGGTGCACACCACCAGCACGCCGCCCACCTGGTCGGCCTCGTCGAACACCGGGGTGTAGGTATAGCTCCAGTAGACGTCCTCGATGCGGCCGTTGCGCCAGATCGGCACCAGGTTGTCGGCATACCACTGCGGCTCGCCGCCGTTGCGCACGCTGTCGATCTGCGGACCGATGATGGCCCAGGTTTCCGGCCAGCAATCACGCCCGGCCTGCCCCAGTGCGGCCGGATGCTTGCCCTCGCCAAAGCAAGGCAGGTAGGCGTCGTTGTAGATCTGCACCAGCTGCTCGCCCCACCACAGGAACATCGGATGCACTGAGTGCATGACCAGGCCGGCGGCGGTGCGCAGCGAGGCCGGCCATTCTGCGACCGGTCCCAGCGCCGTGTGCTCCCATGCGTGGCGCCGCACCAGGTCGCGCATGGGCGTTCCGGCGCCGATAAAGCGCCAGACGGGTTCGCACATGACGGTGGACAGGGCGGAGGACGATTGCGCCGGCATAGGGTTTCCAGAGGCAGAAAGCCAGAGTGTAGCAACTGTGCCATACAGGGGCGCACAATAGCGCAACGTTGCCAGAATTACCTTCCGGCACGGCAACGTCCTTGACATTCTCGCCACATCTGGCAAATTGTAGCCATAAGAGAAGAAAGGGTTTCGCCATGCAAGCGGGTTGGGTCGGTTACGTCATGGCGTTCATTTACGCGTCCGCGTTGCCGGCGCTGGCCGCGCCATGCCAGATGAAAATGGCCCTGGAGCAATGGCCGCCCTATGTGTACTCCAAGCCCGACGGCCCGCCATCCGGGCTGGACCTGGAGCTGGCGCAGGCGATCTTCAAGGAGGCCGGCTGCGCGCTGCAACTGTTGCCCGAGTTGCCGACCGCGCGCCGCCAGCGCCAGTTCGAGCTGGGCGGGCTGGATCTGCTGCTGGCCGCCTCCGACACCGCCGAGCGGCGCAAGTATGCGCGCTTCAGCCTGGCCTACCGCTTCGAATCGGTGAGCATCTTCACCCGCGCCGCCAACCTGCCGCGCTACCAGAACGTGCGCAGCGTCGACGCGCTGGCCGGGAAAAAAATAGCGCTGCTGGCGCCCAAGGTGGGCTGGTACGGCGCCGCCTATGCGCGCGTGCAGCCGGTGTTGCAGCAGGCCGGCCAGCTGAGCACCTTCCTCAACTTCGCGCAGGGCTTGCGCATGCTGGACGCCGGGCGTGCCGACCTGATCCTCGGCGACACCGCCGCCCTGCGGCACGAAGCCAGGGAGCAAGGCATCGTCATCGCGCCGTTGCCGTTCACCGTGCTGCGGGCGCCGGTGCATCTGATGCTCAACAAAAACAGCACCACCCAGGCCGACCTCGAGCTGCTGAACGCCGCCATCCAGCGGCTGGAAAAGCAAGGCGTGCTGGCGGAAATCCGCAACCGCTACGGCGAGTCCTAGCCATCCCCGCCGCGCGGCGGGAGACTATTCACGTTGAGTATCATGCTTCGGATCCTTGCGCTGGGCCTCGCGATGCGGTTGCGTTTCGGGGTGAGGATGGGCGTCGGGATGGGCTGCCGGAGCATGCGGTGGCACATGCGCCTGTTCTTGCGGTGGCGCTTTGGGCGCTGCGGGCGGATGTGGCGCCGGTGGGGCATGCTGCGCCACCGGAGGATGCACTTCCGCTTGTGGATGCGGCGCCGGCTGCGGATGCGGCACAGCTTGCGGGTGCGGCGCCGGCGGAGGATGCGCTGCCACCTGCTGGTGTGGCGCCGGCGGAGGATGCGCTTCCGGCTGCGGGTGCGGCACAGGCGGTGGACGCGAATCCGGCTGCGGACGCGGCGCCGGCTGCGGGTGCAAGGCTGCCTGCGGCGGTACCTCCGCCTGCCTGGTAGCGTGCGCCGTCAACGGCAAGGCCGGCGTGACCGGTGCGGGAGGCTGCGCGCCATGTGCCCCGCCCTTCTGCGCCAGTTGCTGCGTCGCGGCGGGCGCGGCGGGCACGGCCATCTTCGGCCGCTCCGCCCGCGCCATGCGGATATTGGCCGCCGCCTGGGCGGCGCCCTGGACAGGCGTTCCAGCGTGCGCCACCGGCGGCGGCATAACCATGGCCGGCGCAGTCTTCGCCACCACCGGCCGCGCCAGAATGGCTGGCGCCGGACGCGCGCCAGCAGCTCCGCCAAGCGGCGGCGCGTGCTGCGGCCGCACCGCCGCCGCGGCCGCCAACGGCGCGGCGGCCAAAGCCTGCGGCGACACCCGCACCAGATTCTGGCGCACCGGCTGCGCCTGGGCGAACGCCGTGGCCGGCATCGCCGTCACGGCCTGCCGGTTTGCATAGCGCACATTGGTGATGTTGACGTTGTTGTAGACGTTGGTGATCTGCGTCTTGTTGATGACCGTATTGCTGGTATTGATGTTGGTGACATAAGTCGGGCTGGCCCGGTACGACGGCCGGTACACCTCGCGCGGCCCCAGCGGGAACCAGGCCACGCCATGATGGTCCGGCCGGTCGCCCAGCAGCAAAGTCGCCGCGCCCACGAACACCACCAGCGCCGGCGCATACACCGGCCGCTGCACCACCGGCCCCGGCAACCAACCCCAGCCGGCGGGCGTCTGCGCCCAACGGCCGTAGTGCGTCACCGCGAAGCCCCACGGCGCATCGTCGACCCAGGTCCAGCCCCAGGGTTCGACCCAGGACCAGTGGCCGTCGCGATACGGCGCCCAGTCCGGCGCCACGCGGGCCGGCATCCACATATTGCCGTAGCCCGGCACGTCGCGCCAGCTGCCGTTGTCGTCCAGGTCTTCATAGCCCACCACGTCGCTCGACACATAGCGCGCCGCCGCCGGATGCTCCAGGCGGCGGTCGCGCTGCGCCGACCACTGGTCGAAATCGTCGGCCGGCGGCAACTGGGCCACGCTGAAATCCTGCAAGCCGGTGCCGGTGAAGCGATAGGCCTGTCCGGGAGCGACCAGGTAAGACGTGTTGTCGCCGTAGGCCTCGCCCTGGCCGTCGATCACCGCGACCTGGGTGGCGTTGCCGGAGGCATCCACCTGGATACGGTAGTGGCCCGGCTTGCGGATGCTGAACGCCAGGTTGGGCGTGTCGATCTCCAGCACTTCATCGGGACGCAACTGGCGCACCCGCAGGTTCAAACGCCCTTGCGACAGTTGCAGCTGGGTGGTGGTATCGCCGGCGTTGAGCAGCGTGAGCAAGGTCTCGCCGTCCATGCGCACGGCGGCGGGACCGGCCCGCAGCTCATCGCGCGCGCCTGACGCGGTCCACAGCCGGTCGCCCGCCACCAGCGGACGATTGATGCCTGCCGTCTGCCAGTCATCCGCGCCGGCGGCGGCGTAACTCACCGCGCCGTTCACATAGGCCAGGCGCGCCACGCGTGCCGGCGGGTCGGCCTGCGCGGCGGCGCTGCACAACCAGGCGGCGCCACCCAGCGCCAGCAAGAATCGGGATCGGATTGCCATGATGGGACTCGGAGAATAGACGTGCGTCCAACATAGCCGATCGGCGCGGCCCCCACTGTTCGTTGCCGCACGCCCGCGACACCCCGGCGTCAGTAGTGGTAGCTCAGCGCGGTGCTGACGATGGCCCGGTTGCGCTGCCCCACCAGCGGACTGGCGGCGGCCTGCCCGCCCAGCCGGCTCACGCGCAGCCAGGTGTCCAGCGTGTACTTGTTCCCCAGTTGCCACGTCCAGGCCGGTTGCAGATACATGCTCAACACGCCCTGGCGCGGCGCATACAGCGGATTCGCCTCGACCTCGGCCTGCTGCGCGGTCACGCCGAAATATTCCTGCAGATAGCGCTGGTTGGCCAGCAGCACGCCGGCGCCCAGCGACAGCGTATGGTGCGCCGCCACCCGCATCGACGCGTCGGCCCACAGGTGCGCCCTCAGGCCCAGGCCGTTGCTGCCGTTGCTGGCCATGGCGCGCGCGCCGGCGCCGATGTTGTGCGCGACGCGATAGGTGGCGAACAGGCCGGCCTCGGTGGCCAGGCCGCCGCGCTGGCCCGGCGTGTCGCTGCGCTGCTCCTTGGAACTGAAGCGCAGCTGCGGGCCGAATTCAAACGCCGGGTCGTCCGACAGGTGCCAGCCCAGTCCCAGGCCGTCTTCGCTGTTCAGGTCGAGGAAGGCGCCGCTGCTCCACTGCACCCACAACGTCGGCAAGGCGGTGGTGCGGCGCTCGCCGCTCTTGTCGTGCACCAGGTCGTTCAGCGCCAGGCCGAAATAAATGTCTTGCGTATCCTCCGGCATCATCATGCGGGTCGGGCCGGCCTGCACCGCGCCACAGGTCACCAGCGCCAGCAGCGCCGGCAAAAAATTTCTCGTCATCAGATATGTCCCAGTTCCAGTCCGCGCAGCACCGCGCGCACCCGGTCGCGCACGCCCAGCTTGGCCAGGATGCTCGACACGTGATTCTTGATCGTGCCCTCGCTCGGCCCCAGCGCGGTGGCGATCTCGCTGTTGTTGAAGCCGGCCGCCATCAGCGCCAGCACTTCGGTTTCGCGCGCGGTCAGGCGCTCGCCGGCCTCGCGCGGCGGCGCCGCGCCGGCGCTGCTTTCGTAGGCGCCTCGGGTGCGTTCGGTCAGCGCCGGGCGGAACACCGTGGCGCCGGCCGCCACCGCGCGGATGCCGTCGGCCAGCCGCTCCAGCGAGATGTCCTTGAGCAGGAAGCCCCTGGCGCCGGCGCGCATGCCGTCCAGCAGCGCCTCGTCGTCGTCGAAGGTGGTCAGCAGGATGGTCGGCGGCAGCAGCGCGGCCGACTGCTGCAACAGCGCGATGCCCGACAGCTGCGGCATGCGGATGTCGAGCAGCAGCACGTCCGGCTTGGCCGCCATGGCCAGCGCCAGCGCGCCGGCGCCGTCGGCCGCCTCGGCCACCACGCGGATGTCGGGCGTCAGCGCCAACAGGCCGCAGATGCCGCTGCGCACCAGCATCTGGTCGTCCACCAGCATCACGCGGATGACCGCCGTCATGCCGCCCCCGCGCCGGCCGGCAGCACGATCTCCATGCCGAAGCCGCGCCGCGGCCGGTTGCCGGCCTTCAGCTCGCCGCCCAGCAGCGCCAGCCGCTCGCGCATGCCGCGCAGGCCGTTGCCCTCTTCTGTCGCGCGGCTGCCGGCGCCGTCGTCCTCGATGCGCAACAGCACCGACACGCCGTCGTCCGCGCGCACCAGTTCGATGTCCAGCTGGCCGGCGGCGGCGTGCCGCACGGCGTTGCTGATCGCTTCCTGCACGCAGCAGAACAGCGTGTGGGCCACGGCCGGCGAGGCGATCTCCAGCCCCGGCGCGAAGCGCAGCGCGATGCGCGGCTGCGGAATGCCGGCGCACAGCGCCGCCAGCGCCTCGCGCAAATCGATGCGCTGCGCGCCGCGCTCGCTGCCGACCACCACCCTGACCTCGGCCAGCAAGCCTTGCGCCAGCTCGCGCGCGGTGGCCAGCGCCGGCGGCGCGGCCGCGCCAGACTGGCGCAGCGACAGGTCCAGGTGCAGGTTGAGCGCGGTCAGGTGGTGGCCGACGATGTCGTGCAGGTCGCGCGCGATGCGCAGGCGCTCGGCCGAGCGCACCGTGTCGGCCAGCAGCAGCTGGGTGGCGCGCAGCTCGCCGTTGGCGGCCGCCAGTTCGATGCGGCCGCGCCGCTCGACCGCCGCCATGTGGCCGATGCCGAAGGCGATGCACTGCCACAGCGTCATCGTGCCCAGGTCCAGCAGCACTTCGCGCACCCAGCCGTCGCTGCGGGTGTATTCGTTGCCGGGCAGCGGCGCCAGCACCAGCAGCACCAGCAACAAGGCTTGCAGCGCCAGCCAGCGCAGGCCGCTGCGCAGCGCCAGCACCAGGCCCAGCTCGGCGGCCACCAGGTACAGCAATGAATGCGGATAGCTGAGCGCGATCGCCATTTGCGCCGCCAGCATCGCCCGGCCCTGCCAGGCCGGCCGCCGGGCGGCGGCGCCGCCGTTGCCGGTGCGCAGCCAGAACAGCAGGCCGAACAGCATCATCAACGCCACGTAGGCGATCAGGAACAGCAGCACGGTCAACTCGTCGCGGTCGGTGCCGGCGCGGATCGCCGACGGCGCCGGCGTGAACCAGCTGGCGCTCCACTGCGCAAGCTGGCCCAGCGGCGTATCGGTCTTGATGCCGCCGAGGCGGAAATGGCTGATATCGAGCGCGCCGCCGACCACGCAGCCCAGCAGGCCGATGACGCCGATAAGATTGTTCTTGAAGCGATGCAGCATGGGATTCCTGGCGGGAGCATGAGTCGGGCCATGATACGCGAGGCCACCGGGCAACAACAGTGCTGGAAGTCATGTGGCATTTCCCCCACGCACAGGCGCTCGTGGATGAGCGCGCGGCCGCGCTTTGACCTAGAATCGGCAGTCCCTGAACTCGCGTCCGCGCCCGCCGATGAAAACACTGCCGTTATGGATCGCCGCCCTGCTGCCGCTGGCCGCCACCGCCGCAGGCGCCGGCGACGATCCCAAAGTGATCATCAGCGCCGAGCGCGATTCGGAATGGAACAGCTACCGGCACGCCTACAAGGCGGCCGCCTTCTTCGCCTACTACACCCGCAGCCGGCCGCTGATCCAGGCCCACATGCAGATCCGCCCGCTCGACCCGGCCGCCCCGCTCGACGGCCTGAGCCTGCACCTGGTGGGCGAAAAAACCGACACCACCATCGCGGTCGACGCCATCGGCCGCGCCGAGCTGCCCATGCTCAAGCAAGCCTACCAGGACGACGCCGTGCTGCGCCTGAACCGGCAGAAAGGCAGCTACTACTTCAGCGGCCGCTACTCGATCCGCGAGCACGCCGACGGCGTCTACGACCTGGCCGAACTGCGCGCCGCCTGCGAGCAGCTGATCGGCGCGCAGCGCGAATCGGGCTACCGCATGCGCCTCAGCGGCAAGCAATGCCTGGGCATCAAATTCGTCTATCCGGCCGGCGCCGCGCCGGAGGTGCGCATCCAGACCGACGGCCCCGGCGGCGCCTTGCCGCTGGTCGACGCCCATCCGTTCGAAGGCAATTCGATGGGTATCTACAAGGTGGCGCTGTACCGCTTCGCCGACTGGCCGCAGCGCGGCAAGATCCAGACCCTCAGCGCGCCGCTGGCCATCGGCACGCTGTACGACTGAGGGTCCAGGCTTCTTACTGATAAGCCTTGAAGAAATCGCGCGCCGCCACGTTGCAGCCGGCAAAGGCCATGTAGCCGTGGTAGTTGTCCGGGTCGGCGGGATTGCCGTGCCCGGCGATCACCAGCCGCTTGGCTTCCGCGAACAGGTTCTTGGCGCCTGCGTAGGGATCGTTGGCCAGCACCGGCGTGTCGACATCGAGCACCGTCACCAGGCCGGCGGCGACGCCGTGCGCGTTGAAGTAGGCTTGCGTCAGCGTGGCGTTGTTGAACGGCACCTCCTCATCGCCATTGCCGCCGCACATCAGCACCGGCGCGGTCGGCACCCAGGTGCGCAAATCGTTCTTGAACCAGGCCGCGCGCATCGGATGCGCGTGGGCGCAATCGAGCGGCGCGCTGGACGAGCCCACCGGGCACGGATGGCTGGCGATATCGGTCAGCAACGCCGTCAGGTAGGCCGACTTGAGCAGGCTCTGTTCCGGCGTGCCATACGCGGCCTGCTCGGCCGCCGGCAAGCTGGCGTAGCCCGGCATGTCGTTGGCCAGCAGGTGCGGCGGCAGCTTGCCGGTGGCGATCAGCCGGTCGATCGGCAACAGCGTCGGCGCCAGCGTCTCCATGGTGGCCGCGTAGGCCGGCTGGTACAGCTCGGTCGGGGCCGCGTACAGATTGCCGTAGGCCTTCTGCCACGCGGTGAACTGCAGCGTGAGGTCGAGCATGGAGCCGGCGCCGACCTGGGCCAGCCCGCGCAGCAAGTCCGGCGAACCAAGGCTGGTTTCGTAGGCGACGCTCTCGGCATAGTTGCCGCTCAACGGCGCCGCCGCCGTGACGCTGATGCCGGCCGCCTGCATCGCGCGGTGCGTGGCCATCGTCACATAGCCGCCTTCCGAGTAGCCGGTCAGGAACAGCTTGCCGCTGTCGGCCACCGGGTGCGGCAGCCTGGCGAAGGCCTTGCGGGCGGCGGTCAGCGCATCGATCATGTCCTTGGCGTTCTGCTCGGCCACGTGGTGCGGATGGTAGCTCAGGGTCGAGCTGTCGTAGCCGGCGTAGTTGGGCGCGATCACGATGTAGCCCTGGGCCGCGTACAGCGCGGCGGCGGCGGCGCTGGTGGCGGAGTATGGCGCGCTGGGCGCCAGGTCGCCCATGCGGATGTTGCGCTGCTGGGAACTGCCGTGGCCATACATCAGCACCGGGCGCTTGCCGTTACACAGGGGATCGCTACCGTTCGGCACCATCAGCGAACCGGAGGCGGTGGTGGTTTCGCCGCCCGCGCCGACGGTGCTGTATTCGAACTGGTGGAAATCGATGCCGCACTTGGGCTGGCCGGCGGCGCTGAGGATCTGCGCGCCCACCGTGCCGAGCCGGCCCAGCGCCTGCACCAGGCCGGCGGGGGCTAGCGACTGCGCCAGCGGTGGCGGGTTGAACAGCAAGGCGCCGCGCGCGCCGGAGGTATCGGCCACGCCGGTGGGCGCGGTCGGCGTCACGGGCGCCGACGCCGGC
>NZ_JAQQPR010000047.1:0-28531 GCF_036688705.1 Duganella sp. S19_KUP01_CR8
CCCGGCGCATGGGCGCCGGCGATCGCCGGCGTGCCGGCCGCGGCGGCGGCGGCCTCCTTGGCTTCCTTGGCCGCCACCACGGCGGCCTGTTCGGCGGCGCGGCGTTCGGCGGCGATGCGCGCCAGTTCCTGCGGCGGCGGGGTGAAGCGCACCGTGGCCAGGCGCATCAGCGGACGCAGCAACAGGAAGTAGCCGAGGATGATGCCGACGCCGTACATCACGTAGGAGCTGATGTCGACCACGTTGTCGCGTTCTTGCCACCATGGGACGACGGCGGCTTTGGGCGGGAAGTTCATGGCCGACACCACCAGCTGGTCGCCGCGGTCGGCGTTGATGCCCAGGCCGTTGCGCAGGATCTTGTCGATGTTGGCGATTTCGTTGGCGCTCCAGCCGGTCTTGGGCGTGGGCGAGGCGGCTTGCGCCAGCACCACGGCCACGCTCAGCTTTTCAAGGCGGCCGCGGCTGCGCTTGGTCTGGGTGATGCTGCGGTCGTAGGCGTACTGGCGGGTGGTGGCGTTCTTGCGCGCGGTGCCGTCGGCCGGATTGTTGGGGTCGTTGGCGGCGGCCGGCTTGGCGGCGTCGGCCGGGTTGGCGTTGGCCGGCGGCGGCCGGTTGGACAGGGTGCCCGGCACGCCTTGCGCCACGCGGTTGCGGTCCAGCTCTTCGCGCATGGCTTCGCTGGTGACTTTCGGATCGGCGCCGTATTTCTCGACCGTTTCCTCGACCTTGTCGTTGTCGACCACGGCCATCACGCTCATGCGGAAATTGTCGTCGCCGATGACCGGGCCCAGCAGGTTGCGGACGTTGGCCTTGACCTCGTCCTGGTAGCGCTTGCCGTTTTCATTGCTGGCGCTGCCGGCGTCGAAGCCGTCGACCAGGTCGATGTGCGAGGACAGCAGGTTGCCGGTCTGGTCGACCAGGCTGACGCGCTGCGGGCTGAGGCTGGCGACGCTGCCGGCCACCATGTTCACCACGGCGGCGATCGCCTCCGGCGCCAGCGTGTGGCCGGGCTTGAGCGCCACCACCACCGAGGCCGACGATTTCTCGCCGTCCGACGACACGAACGAGGTCGACTTGGCGATCGACAGGTGCACGCGCGCGTGGGCGATCGCGTCCAAGGTCATGATCGATTGCGCCAGCTCGCCTTCCAGGCCGCGGCGGAAGCGCACGTCCTGGACGAATTGCGACACGCCCAGCGGATCGTTCTTGTCCATCAGCTCGAGGCCGGCCGGCAGCTGGGCGGTCACGCCCTTGGCGGCCAGCAGCATGCGCACCTTGCCCAGCATCGAGTTGGGCACCAGCACCTGGCCGCTTTCCGGATGCAGGCGGTAGGGAATGTGGTCGGCGTCGAGCACCGTCATCATGTCGGCGGCGGCGACTTTTTCGCGCGCGCCGAACACCGGTTTATAGCCGGACTGGTCGCTCCACAGATACATCAGCACCATCGCCGTCACGCCGATCGCCAGCAGCAGCAGCGGATACAGGTTTTTCAGCAGGTTGGGCGGCATGGACAGCGCGACGGGGCTGGCGCGCCAGCGCTCGAAGGCGGACTTGATGGAATTGATCACGTTGTTGGCTTTCGCGTTGAACTGGGCACGCTGTTACAGCGGCAATTTGATGAGCTCGTCCACTGCGCCCATCACTTTGTTGCGCACTTGCATCAACATCGAGAAGGACAGGCTGGCTTCCTGGCTGGACAGCATGGCGCCGACCAGGTCGTCGCTCTTGCCGGAGTCGACGTCGGACATCTGCTGCGCCGCGTTGGCGTCGGCGTCGTTGACTTTGTGGACCGCGTCCTTCATCGACTGGGCGAAGGAGAAGGCCGGCTGAGCATCACCGGCACCCGCACCGGCGCCGGCGGCGAATTGCGCGGCGGGCGCCACGCTTTGGCTGGCCAGGTTGTGCGCCGCGTTGGTGAGCGACGCCAGGTCGGCCTGTATCAGGTTAGAGATTCCGTTACTCATCTTGCTATCTCCCGTTTATGCAACGTTTGCCCCATATGTCTACCATATCCAGATTGCCAGAAAGCAGCAAGCTCCACGTTGTTTATCTGTAAGACCCTGTGTCCAATCAAGCGACACATCGCGGCGGTTGTCACGCCGATGTCACACTCTTGCAAGAAAGGCAGCATATGCACGGCGTTCAAAGCCTGGCCAGCGCTGTCGCGGCGGCATCAGTGAAGGGGAGGAGGGGACAGGGGCGCTGACGCAATTCCCGGCAATAGGGAACTGTTTTCTTGCGGCAAATATCGTTATAAATCATTCACTAAGCGCCATGTATTCAAGGGTGTTGCAGAGCTGCGTCAGACGACGTGAAGCGGGTTAAGCTTACTGGCTAGCAATATTCTTGTAAAGACTTATTTGCCGCGAGGAATCACTTGGCTAAATATTGTTGGATGGCAATAATGTGAATTTTGATGTATGCTGTGCTAACGACAACGCATGACTTTAAGTTACGATAGGTAATATTCCCCAAATAGTGCGCTGGAAGTAACCAGTTTTTAGCTGGATAGTGCGATGATGGGGGGGAGCTAAGAAATCCGACATGGCGAAAACATGACAACGACAAAACAGACCGCGCCACCTCAAGTTCTGGATCCATGCCTGCTGGGGCGGCCGGTGCACCTGCTGCATATCTTTGCGGCCCAGTTGCGCGACGATCTGGCGCAGTCGATGCGGTTGAATATGAACCGTCGCTACTGGGGCGGCTTCCAGGTCGAGGACGTCACGTTCGAGCGGCTCGAAGACCGCGAAACCCGCGGCCGCTGGCTCAGCTTTGCCGCGCCGGCCGGGCAGATCGCCTTCTCGCTGGAACGCAAGGTGTTGCTCAGCGTGTTGAACTTCCGCTACGGCAGCGGCAAGACGGACGCCGCCGCGCTGGACGAGAACACGGTGAAAGTGACCGCCACCGAAGAACGCCTCGCCGTGGTTCTGGGGCAACAGTTGGCCGGCACCCTGGCCGGCCGCATCGAACTCAACCTCCCTGTGCTCGACAAGCCGGCCCCGGCCGAAGGCGAGCCGGAGGCGGTCGACAGCGAATTCAAGCCGGCCCCCGGCTCCCACCCGCCCAAGGGCAGCTGGGTCATCACCGTCACCGTGGCCGACATCCGCAGCGGCGCCACCGGCCAGTACTGGTTCGCGCTCGACAAGACGTTGATGGCGAGCGTGCTGCGCGGCCTGTTGCGCGACCGCGACGCCGGCAAGAAGTCCCAGCCCGCCGCGCCGCTGGCGCAGCGCCTGCAGGTCGGCCTGGTCGGCCGCCTGGCCAGCAAGGAAGTGCCGCTGGGCAGCCTGTACGACCTCCAGGTCGGCGACGTGATCCCGATCAGCCTGAACAGAGCGGATGTGCTGCTGGAGGACTCCCGTCTGTTCACCGCCGCGGTCACCGAACATAAAGGCAAACTCTGTTTAACCTCTTTTGAAGACGCCGAATAACATGATGAACATGAACGTAGCCAACCCTAGCGACGCCCTGCTGGAAGACCTGTCCGAAGAAATGATCATCGACCAAGTCGGCACCGAGCTGACCGACGTGCCGGCCGTGCCGACGCGGCGCGACCTGCCGGCCATGATGCGCAAGATCCCGGTGACCTTGACCTTGGAAGTGGGCTCGGCCCGCATCTCGCTGCAGGAACTGATGGCGATCGGCCCGGACAGCGTGGTCGAGCTCGACGTGCTGGCCGGCGAACCGCTGGTGATCAAGGTCAACGGCACCGCCATCGGCCGCGCCGAAGTGGTGGTGGCGGGCGAAAACTACGGCCTCAAAGTGATCGACCTGGACGGCCTGAATCTCGACATGATGACTCCATGACCTGGAGCGCTCACCCGCAGTGGCGCCGGCGACTGCTGCCAGCGGCGGCGGGCTTGACGTTGCTGGGCCTGCTGGCCTGCGTCCCGGCCCACGCGGTCGACCTGCTGGCCAACGTGGTGCCCGGCGCCAAAACCGAACTGACGGTCAAGACCCAGATCCTGATCATCATGACCTTGCTGGGCTTGCTCCCGGTGATGGTCATGATGATGACCAGCTTCACCCGCTTCGTGATCGTGCTGTCGCTGCTGCGCCAGGCGCTGGGCCTGCAGCAGGGCCTGCCCAACCGCATCATCACCGGGGTGGCGCTGATTTTAACGTTGCTGGTGATGCGCCCGATCGGCGACCAGATCTGGACCGAAGCCTTCGTGCCCTACGACCAGGACAAGATCGGCCTGGAGGTGGCCTTGCAGATCGCCGAGAAGCCGGTGTCGCGCTTCATGCTGGCGCAGACCAGCAAGGCGGCCTTGCAGCAGATCGCCCACCTGGCCGGCGAGGACAAGATCACCGAACCGTCGCAGCACGCCTTCACCGTCAAGCTGGCGGCGTTCGTGCTGTCGGAGCTGAAGACCGCATTCCAGATCGGCTGCATGCTGTTCATTCCCTTCCTGGTGATCGACCTGGTGGTGTCGTCGGTGCTGATGGCGATGGGCATGATGATGCTGTCGCCGCTGGTGATTTCATTGCCGTTCAAGCTGCTGCTGTTTGTGCTGGTGGACGGCTGGACCCTGACCGTCAATACGCTCGTCACGAGCGTGCAGGCGTATTAAGGAGGACCCGATGCTGACTCCCGAAGTTGCCGTCGACCTGGTGGTCGAATCGCTGCACATCGTCATGCTGCTGGTGGTGATCCTGGTCGTGCCCGGCCTGATCACCGGCCTGGTGGTGGCGCTGGTGCAGGCCGCCACGCAGATCAATGAACAAACCCTGAGCTTCCTGCCCAGGCTGCTGGTGACCCTGCTGGCGATCATCCTGATGGGGCGCTGGATGGCCGGCTACCTGATGGACTTCTGCGTCTCGATCTTCACCCGCGCGGCCACCTTGGTCGGCTAGCCGCCCCGTCATGGAACCGATCCTGAGCCAGTTGCTGCCGATGCTCACCGCGCTGTGGTGGCCGTTCTGCCGCATCCTGGCGATGTTCATCGGCGCCCCGGTGCTGGGCGAGGCGGTCACGCCGGTCACGGTGCGCATCCTGATCGCGCTGGTGCTGGCGATCCTGATGCTGCCGCTGACCACCGCCGCCGGCGCCTATGCGATCGAGCCGTTTTCCATGCACGGCGTGGTGGCTTCCATCGAGCAGGCGCTGATCGGCTTCGTGCTGGGCCTGGCCTTCCACTTCGCCATGTCGGTGATCGGCGTGCTGGGCTACCTGGTGTCGTCGCAGATGGGCTTTTCGATGGCGGTGATGAACGACCCGATGAACGGCCAATCGTCGGACGTGGTGTCGGCGCTGCTGTCGGTGCTGTCGATCATCGTCTTCTTCGCCATCGACGGCCACCTGGTGATCGCCAACGTCATCGGCCA
Organism: Duganella sp. S19_KUP01_CR8; assembly: GCF_036688705.1. Lineage (NCBI taxonomy): Bacteria > Pseudomonadati > Pseudomonadota > Betaproteobacteria > Burkholderiales > Oxalobacteraceae > Duganella > Duganella sp. S19_KUP01_CR8. Next base: position 5,332 of record NZ_JAQQPR010000047.1, read on the forward strand.
GAGCTTCAAGGCCTGGCCGCTGGGCCACGGCTACAGCCCGCTGCTGCTGAACGCGATCGCCTACAACGTCGCCTGGATCTTCTCCGCCGCCATGCTGCTGGCGATCCCGGTGGTGTTTTCCACGCTGGTGGTGCAGCTGGGCTTCGGCCTGCTGAACCGGGTGGCGCCGGCGCTGAACCTGTTCGCGCTGGGTTTTTCCGTGATCACCATTTTCGGCTTGATGATGCTGGCGCAGGTGGTGCGCTTCATCCCCGAGCATTATGTGCGCATGACCAATATGGTGCTGGAGCTGATACGCCAGCAGATGCAGGTGGCGCTCCATGGCTGATCAGGACAGCGCCGACAAGACAGAAAAGGCTTCACAACAGAAGCTCAAGAAGTCGCGCCAGGAAGGGCAGGTGGTGCGTTCGCGCGACCTGTCGACGGCGATCGGCATCCTGGTCAGCCTGAAGCTGTTCGTCTACCTGCTGCCCGACTACCTGGGCGAATTCCTCGAGATCTTCCACCAGAGCTTTGCGCCGTTCAGTGCCTCGGGCGCGATCGAGAACGCCATGTCGACCGTGTTCAGCTCGGCGATGTGGCTGTTGATCAAGATGGTGCTGCCGCTGTTCGTGGTGCCGTTCTTCATCGTGCTGGGGGCGATGGTGCCGGGCGGCTGGGTGGTCAGCACCAAGCACTGGGAGCCCAAGATGGAACGGCTGAGCCCGGCGGCCAACCTGGGACGGCTGTTCAGCGCCAAGCACGCCACGGAATTCCTGATCTCGCTGGGCAAGGCGGGCGTGCTGATCGCGGTGCTGGTGCATGTGGCGCGCTCGACGGTGCAGAGCTACACCCAGTTGCAGCACATGCCGATGGGCCAGGCCATGATGATGGGTTCGAATTTGATGCTGGACAGCTTGATGTCGCTGGTCGCAGTGTTTATCATCTTCGCCTTGGTCGACGTGCCGGCGCAGGCGTATTTCTTCGCCAAGAACCAGCGCATGTCCAAGCAGGACCAGAAGGAGGAGCACAAGTCGAGCGAGGGCCGGCCGGAAGTGAAGAGCCGCATCCGCCAGCTGCAGCGGGCGATGGCGCGGCGCAGCGCGCGCAAGACGGTGCCGACCGCCGACGTGGTGATCGTCAACCCGGAGCATTACGCGGTGGCGCTCAAGTATGACCAGAACCGTGCCGAAGCACCGTATGTGATCGCCAAGGGCATCGATGAGATGGCCTTGTACATCCGCCAGCTGGCGGTCGAGTTCAAGATCGAGGTGATGCCGCTGGCGCCGCTGGCGCGCGCCATCTACAACACCAGCCAGGTCAACCAGCAGATCCCGGTCCAGCTGTACCAGGCGGTGTCGCAGGTGTTGAACTACATATTGCAGTTGAAGGCATTCCGTACCGGACGGCGCACCGCCGAGCCGGTGTATCCAAAAGAAGTCGATGTCCCCACATCCATGAGCGAGGTTGTTAAGTCATGAATTTTTTGAACAGGCTGGTCGCAGAAGCGCGTCGCCACAAGTTCGCCACGCCGGCATTCCTGCTGGTGATTTTGGCGATGATCATCCTGCCGTTGCCGCCGATATTGTTGGACGTGATGTTCACGTTCAACATCGTGCTGGCGCTGATCGTGATCCTGGTGTCGGTGTCGGCCCGCCGGCCGCTGGACTTCTCGGTGTTCCCGACGGTGATCCTGGCCACCACCATGATGCGCTTGACCTTGAACGTGGCGTCGACCCGGGTGGTGCTGCTGCACGGCCATGAAGGCACGGCCGCGGCCGGCCAGGTGATCGAGGCCTTCGGCAAGGTCGTCATCGGCGGCAACTACGTGGTTGGTATCGTGGTGTTCGTGATCCTGATGATCATCAACTTCATGGTGGTGACCAAGGGTGCGGAACGGATCTCCGAGGTGTCGGCCCGCTTCACCTTGGACGCCTTGCCGGGCAAACAGATGGCGATCGACGCCGACCTCAACGCCGGCCTGATCAACCAGGAAAAAGCCCAGGCGCGGCGCCAGGATGTCGCCGCCGAGGCCGACTTCTACGGCGCCATGGACGGCGCCTCCAAGTTCGTGCGCGGCGACGCCGTCGCCAGCATCCTGATCCTGATCATCAACATGGTCGGCGGCGTGGCGATCGGCGCGCTGATGCAGGACATGTCCTTCGGCGACGCCTTCAAGCAATACGCGCTGCTGACCATCGGTGACGGCCTGGTGGCGCAAATCCCGGCGCTGCTGCTGTCGGCCGCGGCGGCGATCCTGGTGACCCGCATCTCCGACTCCGGCGACTTCGAGCAGCAAGTCGGCGGCCAGGTGCTGGCCTCGCCGCAGGTGATGCTGAGCGCCTCGGGCATGATGCTGATCCTGGCCATGGTGCCGGGCATGCCGTGGCAGATGTTCGGCCCGTTCGCGCTGGTGCTGGCCTATGTCGGCTACCGGCTGCTGCAAAGGGTCAAGGCGCCCGAAACCAACAACCTGGACGCCATCGAGGCGGCGCTGCGCGAAGACCGCAACCCCGAGCTCGACTGGCACAGCCTGCCGGCCGTGCAGCAGTTGCAGGTGGCGCTGGGCTACAAGCTGGTCAGCCTGATCGACAAGGCGCACGGCGAACCGCTGACCAAGCGCGTCAAGGGCGTGCGCCAGAGCCTGTCCGAAGCGATGGGCCTGCTGCTGCCGCCCATCATCGTGCGCGACGACCTGGGCCTGAAGCCTTCGCAGTATTCGGTGATGTTGTCGGGCAGCGTGGTGGCCCAGGCCGAGGTGTTCGCCGACCGCCTGATGGCGATCCCTTCGCCCAACATCTACGGCCAGATCGACGGCATCCCCGGCATCGAGCCGGCCTACGGCATGCCGGTGACCTGGATCGAGACCAGCGAGAAGGCCAACGCGCTGGGGCTGGGCTACCAGGTGGTGGAGGCGCCGAGCGCGATCGCCACCCACTTGTCCAAGCTGATCCGCGAGTACCTGCCGGAGCTGTTCCGCCACGAGGACGTGCCGGCGCTGATGGACCGGCTGGCGGCGCTGTCGCCCAAGCTGGCCGGCTCGCTCGACAAGGCGCTGACCCACACGCAGATGCTGCGCGTGTTCCGCGTGCTGTTGGCGGAAAACGTCTCGCTCAGGGACATCGTGCCGATCGCCACCACCCTGGTCGACAGTTCCGAAACCACCAAGGACCCCATCCTGCTGGCGGCCGAGGTGCGCTGCGCGCTGCGGCGCCAGATCGTCACCGGCCTGTTCGGGCAGAAGACCGAGATGCAGGCCTTCAACCTGGGCGGCGACCTGGAGAACATGCTGCTGGGCTCGCTGAACCAGGCGCGCCAGAGCGGCAAGATCGTGCTGGACAACTATCCGATCGATCCGCACCTGCTGGCGCAGCTGCAGGTCAACATGCCGGTGGCGCGCGAGCAGATGAAGCAGCAGGCCACGCCGCCGCTGCTGCTGGTGCTGCCGCAGATCCGGCCGCTGCTGGCGCGCTATGCGCGGCTGTTCGCGCCCGGCCTGCATGTGCTGTCGTACAACGAGATCCCGGAAAACCGCGAAGTCAGCATCATCGGCACGGTCGGCTGATCGCCGCCGGCGCCGGCCGGATGCCGCCCAGTCCAGCGACTGGGCGGCATTTTTTTTGTCCGGATGGCTACTGTTGCTTTTTCGTCAGTTATTTCCAACGGTGCACTGACTTTTTAGTAAGCATGATATCTTTTCAACATCCCCAACCGTTGTACCTCACTGAAAGAGCCCAAAAATGAGAAATCTGAAATTTGTACGCGCTTTGATGTTCTTCGTGGCGATGGCTGCCGGCGGCGCCGCCGCCGCGGCGGAGCAGTTCCAGGTGGTCAACGTCGCCGGCATCCAGAGTTATGGTGAATTCGGCGAAGCGGGGAATACCATTATCGAGCTGAACCTGGGTGCGCTGGCGCAGGTCACCAGCATCGCCTGGAACGTCGACACCACCGCCAACTCGCCGAGCTGGCTGTCCGAACTGGAAGTGCATTTCAGCCCCACCAGCGGCAGCGGCGTGTACCTGACGCCGAGCGCCACCGAGGACAGCGGCAGCGAGCATAACGAGGGCAGCGCCATCCTGGCGGACTTGGGCCTGACGCTCAATGTCGGCGCCGACGGCAAGCTGCGCCTGGAGTTCAGCGATGGCTACAAAGACCTGGGCCCCGGCGAGGCCGACGGCCAGTGGGACGCCGGCAGCATCACCATCGGCTACGTCAGCGCGGTGCCGGAACCGTCGACCTACGGCATGATGTTGCTGGGTCTGGCCGCCATGGGCGTGGTTGCGCGCCGCCGCCAGAACCGCTGAGCTGCTTCAGCCAGGTATTTGTCAGATCAGCCCGCCCGGCGCCAGCGCCCGGCGGGTTTTTTCATGCCGGGAATTCAGGCCGATTCGGAGAACAGGTCGTCCGGCGGCAGCGGCTGCGACAGCAGCACCGCCAGCTCGGCCATGGCCTTGAAGATGGCCTGGCCCAGCGCCGCCGTGTGGGCGCGGGTAGGGTAGTTGTGTTCGCCGCCGGCGGGCGGCAGTTCGCGCCGCAGGCGGCAGCGCAAGATCGTCAGGCCGCAACGGCTGACGGTGGCCGCCAGTTGCGGCAGCATTTCGCGCATGTGCTGCATGGCGGAGGTCTGCGCCGCGCCCACTTCCAGCGCCACGCCGTTGCCGGTGGCCGGCTCCATCTGGATCACCACCCGGCCCACGCCCGGCAGCATCAGCTCCAGCCGCAGCGCCACCCGCGAACGGCGGCGGCGGTTGTTGCGTTCCTGTTCCTCGTCGTCCTTGACGATGACCTTCAGCACCAGGCGCTCGGCGCCCCAGGCATACACGGCGAAGCGCCACGGCTCCATCTCGGTCACCAGCGGCAGGCCGGGGCGGCCGTCGCGCATGGCGGCCGGCGTATGGTCGGCCATGAACAGGCTGGACGGCACATGCTGGCCGTTGGCCTGCTCCAGCCAGGCGGCGCGCTGCTCGGCATAGGTGCGCACCATCACTTGCCACGAGGCGGCCATCATCTGCGTGTCGGGCGGCTGCCAGACCAGCTGGCGCGACAGGAAGACTTGATTCGGGCGCATCGCCGCCGGATCGGCGCCGTTCGGCACTTCGGCCAGCGCGGCGGCCAGCGCCTCGACCCCCGATTGCGGCAGCGGCAGGCCGTCCGGGCCATCGAGCAGCACGCCCACCGCGCCGGGGCCGCCGGGCGCCAGCGGGCCGACCGGATAGTCCGCATCCAACGGCATGGCGCCCGGCGCGCGCGCAACCGGGCCTGGCGTGGTGGTCTGCCGGTCCGGGATGCCCAGCGGGCGCGCAGTTGGTCCGATGCGGTCTAAAGCCATCAAGCTCGCTCTCGAAAAAATCCGATGAAAAAAAAGCCAACCGATACTCCGGTTGGCTCCTTGTATTCCTGACCCGCGAGCAGATCAGGAAGGCGCTACGATTACTGCAGCAAGGACATAACCAGGGACGACGTGCTGTTCGACTGCTTCAGCATGGCGGTACCAGCTTGCAGCAGCATCTGGCTGGAGGTCATGTTCGACGATTCAGCGGCGAAGTCGGTATCCATGATACGGCCCTTTGCAGCTTTGGTGTTGGTCGAAATGTTGGACAAGTTGTTGTACACGTGGTCCAGACGGTTGGCGGCTGCACCCAGCGACGAACGGATGCCACCGACCGCGTCGATCGCGGTGCTGATGGTGTCGATGGCGTTGTTCGCTGCGGTCTGGCCGGCGGCGTTGCTGACCGATGCGGTACCGTCGGTGCCGTCGGAGATCTCGGTGCCGACTGCCGCGCCGCCTGCTGCGTAGCGTGCCGAAACAGCGGTCAGGGCGGTGCCGGTCAGGGCGGTCATGGCGGTCGACAGGTCGATTGCCATGGTTTCAGCCTTGGTGGCGCCGATCTGGAAGGTCATCGACGAAGCGATCGTGCCGCCGTCCATCAGCTTGGCGCCGCCGAAGGTGGTGTTTTTCATGACGTTGTTCAGTTCGCTACCCAGCGCGTCGAACTCGGACTGCAGTGCAGCCTGGTCTTTTGCGGTCGAGGAGGCATCGGCTGCCTGGGTGGCCAGATCTTTCATGCGGGTCAGCATGGTGGTGACTTCGTCAAACGCGCCTTCGGCGGTTTGCAGCATCGAAATCGAGTTCTGGGTGTTGCGCATAGCCATGGCCATGCCGCTGGTCTGGGCGGTCAGACGCGTTGCGATTTGCAAGCCTGCAGCATCGTCCATGGCCGAATTGACACGGAAACCGGTGCTCAGGCGGGTCTGCGAAGTCGACAGCGCCATCTGGGTGCGGGAGATCGAGTTCTGTGCGGAAAGGGCCGCAGCGTTAGTGTGAAGGCTCAGCATGAAATAACTCCTGGTAGGTGGATTCAGTTCGGAGCAACGGATCCTTTGTGCTCTCCCAAGTACAAGACGACCATATCTGGGAGGACATTAAATGCTTTGTGGAAATTTACAAAATATTTTTTAACAGAGGCCGGTTTTCCATCGCTAGGCCTGCTGCACAGCCTGTTCATCGCACGATTATGGTCCGGTTTTGCCCGGACGGCGCAATAAATTGTTCCCGGAATAAAAAAACAGCGCGCCACTGAGGACGCGCTGCCGAGCTTTCGTTGCTTTTTTGTCTTACATGTTCGGATAGTTCGGGCCGCCGCCGCCTTCCGGGGTGATCCAGACGATATTCTGGGTCGGATCCTTGATATCGCAGGTTTTGCAATGCACGCAGTTTTGCGCATTGATCTGCAGGCGGTCGGCGCCTTCGTCGGTCTTGATGAACTCGTACACGCCGGCAGGGCAGTAGCGCGCCTCCGGACCGGCGTACTGGGCCAGGTTGACGTCCACCGGCACGCTCGGATTTTTCAGGGTCAGGTGGATCGGCTGGTCTTCGGCGTGGTTGGTGTTGGAAATAAACACCGACGACAGGCGGTCGAAGGTCAGCTTGCCGTCCGGCTTGGGATAGCTGATCGGCGTGAACTGCGAGGCCGGCTTCAGGCATTCGTGGTCGGCGTGGCTGTGGTGCAGGGTCCACGGCGCCTTGCCGCGCAGGATGGCCTGGTCGACATAGGTCATCACCGAACCCACGTACAAGCCCTTGCTCAGCCATGGCTTGACGTTGCGCGCCACGTGCAGTTCCTCGTGCAGCCAGGATTTTTCAAAGGCGACCGGGTAGCTGGCCAGTTCGTCGTGCTGGCGGCTGGCGCCCAGCGCTTCGAACACCGATTCGGCGGCCAGCATGCCGGACTTGATGGCGGCGTGGCTGCCCTTGATGCGGCTCATGTTGAGGAAGCCGGCGTCGCAGCCGATCAGCGCGCCGCCCGGGAAGACCAGCTTCGGCAGCGATTGCAGGCCGCCGGCGGTGATCGCGCGGGCGCCGTAGGAAATGCGCTTGCCGCCTTCGAAGAAGGTCTTGATGGCCGGATGGGTCTTGTAGCGCTGGAATTCCTCGTACGGCGACAGATAAGGATTCTCGTAGTTCAGGCCGACCACGTAGCCGACCATGACCTGGTTGTTTTCCAGGTGGTACAGGAAGGAGCCGCCATAGGTCTTGCTGTCCAGCGGCCAGCCGGTGGTGTGCACCACCAGGCCGGGCTGGTGCTTGGCCGGGTCGATTTCCCACAGTTCCTTGATGCCGATGCCGTAGGATTGCGGGTCCTTGCCCTTGTTCAGGTCGTACTTGGCCATCAGCTGCTTGCCCAGGTGGCCGCGCGCGCCTTCGGCGAACAGGGTGTACTTGCCGTGCAGTTCCATGCCGAGCTGGAAGTCCGAGCCGGCTTCGCCGTCGCGCTTGACGCCCATATTGCCGGTGGCCACGCCCTTGACATGGCCGTCGTCGGTGTAAAGAATTTCGGCGGCAGGGAAGCCGGGGAAGATTTCCACGCCCAGCGCCTCGGCCTGCTGGCCCAGCCAGCGCACCACGTTGCCCAGCGAGATCACGTAGTTGCCGTGGTTCTCAAAGCAGGCCGGCAGCAGGAAGTTGGGGGTCTTGATGGCCTTGGTTTCGGTCAGGAACAACACGCGGTCTTCGGTGACTTCGGTGTTCAGCGGCGCGCCTTTTTCCTTCCAGTCAGGGATCAGTTCGGTCAGGGCCTTGGGGTCCATCACGGCGCCGGACAGGATGTGGGCGCCCAGCTCGCCGCCTTTTTCCAGCACGACGACCGACACTTCCTGGCCTTTTTCGGCGGCCAGCTGCTTGATCTTGATGGCCGCCGACAAGCCCGCAGGGCCGCCGCCGACGATCACGACGTCATACTCCATCGCGTCGCGCGGGCCGTACTGTTCTACTAGATTTTGTGGCTGTGTCATGGTCTGTTCTTATAGTGGTCAAAAAGGGTGGAGGAAAATTTAAGCACGAGTGTGCTTCTTTTTCGCTCGGAATGCAATGTGGGCGCCATTTTGAGGGACATTATTAGACACTGCAATCTAATACTGGCGATTTGTGTAATCATAACGATTCGACAGCCGGGCTGTCGGCAATTCATCACTTATACCAAACACTAGGAGTAGCTCGTGGGCATAGAAGTCAACTTTGAGGGAAAAATTGCGCTGATCACCGGCGCCTCCAGCGGTCTCGGAGCCCGGTTTGCCAAAGTGCTGGCCCAGGCCGGCGCCCAGGTGGTGCTGGCCTCGCGCCGCACCGAGCGCCTGAAGGAACTGCGCGCCGAAATCGAGGCGGACGGCGGCGCCGCCCATGTGGTCAGCCTGGACGTGACCGACTTCGCCAGCATCAAGTCGGCCATCGCCCACGCCGAGACCGAGGCCGGGCCGATCGACATCCTGGTCAACAACTCGGGCGTGTCGACCACCCAGCGGCTGGTCGACGTCACGCCGGAGGACTATGCCTTTGTCATGGACACCAATCTGCGCGGCGCCTTCTTCGTGGCCCAGCAGACCGCCAAGCGCATGATCGCGCGCGCCAAGGGCGACCCGAGCAAGAAGCACCGCATCATCAACATCGCCTCGGTGGCGGGCTTGCGGGTGATGCCGCAGATCGGCGTGTATTGCATGAGCAAGGCCGGCGTGGTGCAGATGACCAAGGCGATGGCGGTGGAGTGGGGCAAGTACGGCATCAACACCAACGCCATCTGCCCCGGCTATATCGAGACCGAGATCAACGAGGAATACTTCGCCAGCGAGCAGGGCCAGAAACTGATCGAGATGCTGCCGCGCAAGCGCCCGGGCAAGCCGGAAGACCTGGACGGCCTGCTGCTGCTGCTGGCCGGCGAGGATTCCAACTTCATCAACGGCGCCATCATCTCGGCCGACGACGGCATGACGGCGATGTAAAACGCAGTCATTCCCGCGCAGGCGGGAATCCAGGCATTGCCTGAATTCCCTCCATGCCGAGTTGGCGAGCATGCGGCCTATGGATTCCCGCCTGCGCGGGAATGACCCGGGCTAGAGCTGCAGGCCGACCAGCTTGTGGACCAGTTCCGACGAGGTGGCGGCCGAGAATTTGCGCATCAGCTTGGCGCGGTGCATTTCCACCGTGCGCGGGCTGAGGTCGATCTGGCGGGCGATGGTCTTGCTGGTCTTGCCCTCGACCAGCAGCGCGGCGATTTCCCGTTCGCGCGGGGTCAGCTCGGCCGTCACCGGGCGTTTTTCGCTGACGTCCTCGAAGGTCCAGATGCCGGGCCCCAGCGGTTCGGACGCCTTCATCGAATGGCCGGTGACGTGGCACCAGAACAGTTCGCCATCGGCGCGGCGCATGATGCGCTCGTCCGAGTAGCGGCCCTTGGCGTTCATGATGGGGATGATGCGGTCGCCGGTGCGCAGGAATTCGTCCATGGTCGGGTACAGCACCATGAAGGACTGGCCTTGCAGCTGCGCGCGGGCGTAGCCGAACATCGAGGCCAGCGCCTCGTTGCACGACTGGATGACGCGGTTCTCCGAGATGCACATGCCGACCGGCGCGTGCAGGAAAATGGATTCGTAATCGATGACCGGGGCATTGTTCATGGGTGGGGGCGGCAGGTAGTTCTACGGTATTGTGCTTTTGATTTGCGTATTCTATGCTGAGACGCCTCGTCGCTAGTGCATTTAATAATGTTAGCAACGGATTCAGCAACACACTATAAAGGGACACCCATGAATAAAATCTATCCTGACGCCGCCGCAGCGCTGGCGGGCGTCGTCCAAGACGGGCAAACCATCGCGGTCGGCGGCTTTGGCCTGTGCGGCATTCCCGAGGCGCTGATCGGCGCGCTGCGCGACTCCGGCGTCACCGGCCTGACCGCGATCTCCAACAACGCCGGCGTCGACGGCTTCGGCCTCGGCCAGCTGCTGGAAACCCGCCAGATCAAGAAGATGATCGCCTCCTACGTGGGCGAAAACAAAGAGTTCGCGCGCCAGTACCTGGCCGGCGAGCTGGAGTTGGAATTCACGCCGCAAGGCACCCTGGCCGAGAAGCTGCGCGCCGGCGGCGCCGGCATTCCAGCCTTCTTCACCAAGACCGGCGTCGGCACCATCGTCGCCGACGGCAAGGAAATCCGCGAATTCGACGGCGAGCAGTACGTGATGGAACGCAGCCTGGTGGCCGACGTCTCGCTGGTCAAGGCCTGGAAGGCCGACAAGGCCGGCAACCTGGTGTTCCGCAAGACCGCGCGCAACTTCAACCCGAACGCCGCGATGGCCGGCAAGATCACCATCGTCGAAGTCGAGCAGCTGGTGGAAATCGGCGAGATCGACCCGGACGCCGTGCACCTGCCGAGCATCTTCGTGCACCGCATCGTGGTCAACGCCACGCCGGAAAAACGCATCGAGCAGCGCACCGTGCGCGCCAACCAAGAATAACGGAGAGTAAATATCATGGCATGGACTCGTGACGAAATGGCCGCGCGCGCGGCGAAGGAATTGCAGGACGGTTACTACGTCAACCTCGGCATCGGCTTGCCGACCCTGGTGGCGAACTACGTCCCGGCGGGCATGGAAGTGTTCCTGCAATCGGAAAACGGCTTGCTGGGCATCGGCCCGTTCCCGACCGACGATGAAGTCGACGCCGACCTGATCAACGCAGGCAAGCAGACCGTGACGGCGCTGCCGGGCGCGGCCTACTTCAGTTCGGCCGACTCGTTCGGCATGATCCGCGGCGGCAAGATCAACCTGGCGATCCTGGGCGCGATGCAGGTGTCGGAAAAAGGCGACCTGGCCAACTGGATGATACCGGGCAAGATGGTCAAGGGCATGGGCGGCGCGATGGACCTGGTGGCCGGCGTCAAGCGGGTGGTGGTGCTGATGGAACATGTCGCCACCGCCAAGGACGGCTCGACGTCGCACAAGCTGCTGAAGCAATGCGACCTGCCGCTGACCGGCGTCGGCGTGGTGGACCTGATCGTCACCGACCTCGGCGTGATGGAAGTGACCGACAAGGGCTTGAAGCTGACCGAGCTGGCGCCCGGCGTCAGCAAGGAGCAGATCCAGGCCGCCACCGGCGTGCAGCTGGATACCTCGGCCCTGTAAGACGGGGCGCGGATGAAAAAGGCACGCTACGGCGTGCTTTTTTTTTCGTCAGTCGCGCAGCCGGACCAGCGCTTTCCAGACGCCGTCCAGGTGCTTCTTGTAGGCGGCGTTGGCCGGTTGCAGCAGGGCCGGGTCGTACTGGCGCCTGCCTTCCAGCGCGGGCGCGTTGTCATGGAATTCCAGCTCGCCCCGTATCGCCAGCTTGGTGGCGCCTTCGCGCAGGATGACCTTGACGGTGGAGTAGTCGACGCCGCCGCTGCAAAACAGTTTATACGGTATGGTGACTTCGCTGCGGCCGTCGTGGTTCAGGTCGGTGATGCGGATGGCGGTGAGGACGAAATCGGCGCTGTGATCCAGGATGGGGCAGTCGACACTGTCGCGCACCGTCCATTCCGTCTGCCAGCGGCCATCTTTGCGGCCGTAGTAGGTGGCGGCCAGTTCGATGTGGCCGTCGGCGCCGGCGGCCTTGCGGCTCAGCACCAGCAGGTGTTCGCCGACGCGGTCGTCGACGCGCTTGGCGTCGACCAGCTTGCCAGCATAGACGATGTGATGCGCGGCCAGGTAGATGGCGTCAACCTTGGGCGCCGGCTCGGCTGCGCTGCCGACGCCGCTGCCCAGGCAGAGCAGGGCGGCGGCCAGGAAGTTGACGGGAGTTGGTTTCATTCTCGGAATATATATGAAAAACGCCCCGCAGGCCGTCGTGCAGCGTGCGGGGCGTGGTCGGGGCAACGACTGATCAGTGCGCGTGGCGGGTCAGCGGTTGCAGGTCGGGGTCGGTCACGGTCGAACCTGGATTGTTCAGTTCCTTGTGCAGCGTGTCGTGGTTCAGCTCTTTTTCCCAGTGCGATACCACCACCGAGGCGACGCCGTTGCCGACGAAGTTGGTCAGCGCGCGGCATTCGCTCATGAAGCGGTCGATGCCCAGGATCAGCGCCATGCCGGCCACCGGGATGGTCGGCACCACGGCCAGCGTCGCCGCCAGGGTGATGAAGCCGGCGCCGGTGATGCCGGACGCGCCCTTGGAGGTCAGCATCGCCACGCCGAGGATGGTCAGTTCCTGCGTCAAGGTCAGGTCGGTGTTGGTGGCCTGCGCCACGAACAGCGCGGCCATCGTCATGTAGATGTTGGTGCCGTCCAGGTTGAACGAGTAGCCGGTCGGAACCACCAGGCCCACCACGGACTTGGAGCAGCCCAGGCGTTCCAGCTTGGTCATCAGCGAAGGCAGCGCGCTTTCCGACGAGCTGGTGCCCAGCACGATCAGCAGTTCTTCCTTGATGTAGGCGATGAACTTGAAGATCGAGAAGCCGGTCAGGCGCGCCACGGTGCCCAGCACCACCACCACGAACAGGAAGCAGGTCAGGTAGAAGCAGCCCATCAGCGTCGCCAGCGGTTTCAGCGACGCGATACCGTATTTGCCGATGGTGAAGGCCATCGCGCCGAACGCGCCGATCGGGGCGGCTTTCATGACGATGCCGACCACGCCGAAGATGGCCGACGACAGCTCGTCGATCAGCTTGGTGACCGGCTTGCCGCGCTCACCCAGCAGCGACAGCGAGAAGCCGAACAGGATGGCGATCAGCAGCACCTGCAGGATATCGCCCTTGGCGAAAGCGTCCACCACGGTGTTCGGGATGATGTTCATCACGAAGTCGATGGTCGACTGGTGCTTGGCTTTTTCCGTGAATTCGGCGATGGACTTGGTGTCCAGCGTGGCCGGGTCGGCGTTGAAGCCGGCGCCCGGGCGGATGATGTTGGCCACGAACAGGCCGATCACCAGCGCGAAGGTGGAGATCACCTCGAAGTACAGCAGCGCCTTGCCGCCGACGCGGCCGATCTTCTTGATGTCCTGCATGCCGGCGATGCCGGAGACCACGGTGCAGAAAATCACCGGAGCGATGATCATCTTGATCAGCTTGATGAAGCCGTCGCCGAGCGGCTTCATGCCGACCGCGTCGCTTGGGTAGAAGATGCCTAACAGGATGCCGCAGGCGATGGCGAACAACACCTGCACGTATAGAATTTTGTAGAACGGCTTTTTCACGGGGTCTCCTCGCGTTTCGGGTGAGGAGATCATCATCCGTCAAAATATGAGACATCACCATTGTGGTTAACCGCATTCACAACAGTGATATCCCTTATGCAAGGTTTGTCGCGACTTCCTTACTGCGCCACCCAGCCGCCGTCCATATTCCATGCCACGCCACGGACTTGTTTCGCCGCGTCGCTGCACAGGAACACCGCCAGCGCGCCCAGTTCTTCCGGCGTGACGAATTCGCCGGACGGCTGCTTGTCGGCCAGCAGCGCCCGCTTGGCGTCCTCGTTGCTGATGCTGTCCTTGGCGGCGCGGGCGTCGACCTGTTTCTGCACCAGCGGCGTCAGCACGAAGCCGGGGCAGATCGCGTTCACCGTCACGCCGGTGGTGGCGGTCTCCAGCGCGGTGGCCTTGGTCAGCCCGAGCAGGCCGTGCTTGGCGGCCACATAGGCCGACTTGCCGGCCGAGGCCACCAGGCCGTGGGTCGACGCCAGGTTGATGATGCGGCCCCAGTTGTTGGTGCGCATGCGCGGCAGCACCAGCCGCGAGGTGTGAAAGGCCGAGGTCAGGTTGATGGCGATGATGGCGTCCCATTTCTCGACCGGGAAGTCCTCGACATTGGCCACATGCTGGATGCCGGCGTTGTTGACCAGCACATCGATGCCGCCGAACTTGTCGCCGGCGAACACGATCATGTTCTCGATCTCGGCCGGCTTGGACATGTCGGCGTTGTGGTAGGCCACCTGCACGCCGAATTCCTTGGCCAGGTCGGTTTGCAGTTGGGCGATTTCAGCGACGTCGCCGAAGCCGTTCAACAGCACGTTGGCGCCTTCCGCCGCCAAGGTGCGGGCGATGCCCAGGCCGATGCCGGAGGTGGAACCGGTCACCAGCGCCGTTTTACCGCTCAAAGTCTTGTTTGCCATAGTGTCCTCTGGAGGGTTGGAGATTAAAGTCGTGCTGCGCTACACTTCGGTAGGATTTTAAGCGTAACGCCCGGTAAAATGGTATTTCTAAACAGCATTGCACAAATCACTATAAAAACCACCAAGGAAGTCGCATGTTCGAAGCAAAAATAAAGTCTGTTCAATGTCTGTCTCTGGCTGGTTTGCACCGCATGTCGTACAAGGAATGGGGCGACGAGAGCAACCCTAATGTGCTGCTGTGCGTGCACGGCGTGACCCGCGTCGGCGACGACTTCGACAACATGGCGCGCGCGCTGGCCAACGACTACCGCGTGATCTGCCCGGACATCGTCGGCCGCGGCCGCTCCGGCTGGCTGAAGAATCCGCAGCTGTACCGCGTCCCGCAATATGTTAGCGACATTGTCACTTTGCTGGCGCGCGTGTTGCCTGACGGTGAGCAACAGAAGGTCGACTGGTTCGGCACCTCGATGGGCGGCCTGATCGGCCTGGGCCTGGCCTCGCTGCCGGACAACCCGATCCGCAAGCTGATCCTCAACGACATCGGCCCGGTGCTGGCGCCGATGGCCTTGCAGCGCATCGGCGACTACATCGGCCAGGACTTGCGTTTCGATACCTTTGCCGAAGCGGCCAAGTTCATTCGCGACGTCTCGCTGACCTTCGGCCAGCACACCGAGGAGGAATGGCATAAACTGGCGAGCGACGTGCTGCGCCAGGACAAAGACGGTAAATGGGTGCGCCATTACGATATGGGGCTGGCCTTGCCGTTCCGTTCCGCCACGCCGGAATCGGCCGCTGCCGATGAAGCGCTGCTGTGGTCCGCCTACGATGCGATCCGTTGCCCGACCTTGCTGGTGCGCGGCGCCGAGTCGGATCTGCTGTCGGCGGAGACGGCGGCGCTGATGACCCAGCGCGGGCCGAAAGCCACGCTGGTGGAAATCCCGGACGTCGGCCACGCGCCGACCTTTTTCCACGACGACCAGATCGCGATAGTCAAGCAATTCCTGTTGGGCTAAATTAAAGTAGAGTAAAGAAGAAGAGTATGGAAATCAAACGACTGCATGTAGGCAAACGCTTGTCCGAAGTGGCAATTCACAACGGCACCGTGTATCTGGCGGGCCAGATCGCCGACGACAAGACGCTGGACATCCAGGGCCAGACCCGCGAAGTGCTGGGTCACATCGACCGCCTGCTGGCCGAAGCCGGCAGCGACAAGACCTGCATCCTCAGCACCACCATCTACATCGCCGACCTGGCCGATTTCGCCGGCATGAACGAAGCGTGGGACGCCTGGGTGCCGAGCGGCCACACGCCGCCGCGCGCCACCGTGGAAGCCAGGCTGGCCGATCCGGCATGGCGAGTGGAAATCATCGTCGTCGCGGCGCAGCGCTAGGGGCATCATGGTTTCTATCACCGCGCTCACCAGCGCAACGTCGGAGCAACTGGTCCAGGGCCTGTCGCCCGACGACAGCGCCCGCATGCTGTCGGCGCTGGACTTCGCCGGCGACACCTACGGCGACAAGCTGTGCGCCAGCGGCCAGCCGGCGATCGACTTCGCGGTCGGCGTGGCCGGCACGCTGGCCTTCATGCGCACCGACGTCGAGACCCGCATCGCCGGCCTGATGTTCGAGTTGACCTTGCTCGACACCGCGCAGGCGCCCATCATCGAACCGCGTTTCGGCCAGGAGGTCAGCGACCTGGTGGCCGGCGTGCGCCAGCTGATACGCCTGCGCGAACTGACGCAGACCCAGGGCCAGGGCCAGGGACAGCCTGGCGCCGTCGCGCGCGGCCGCAACGCCGCGCAGATGGCCGTGGCGCAGGTTGAAACGCTGCGCAAGATGTTGTTGGCGATGGCGTCCGACATGCGCGTGGTGCTGGTGCGCCTGGCGTCCTGCGTGACGACCTTGCGCTACTTCGCCGACATCAAGCTGTTCAACGACATGACCTGCGCCTACGGCCGCGAAACGCTGGACCTGTACGCGCCGCTGGCCAACCGGCTGGGGATCTGGCAGCTGAAGTGGGAGCTGGAGGATCTGTCGTTCCGCTTCATCGAGCCGGAAGCGTACAAGCGCATCGCCAAGATGCTGGAAGAAAAGCGCATGATGCGCGAAGGCTTCGTCACCTCGGCGATCGAACGGCTGCAATCGGAAATGGCGGCGGCCGGCATCCAGGCCGAAGTGTTCGGCCGCCCCAAGCACATCTACTCCATCTGGAGCAAGATGAAGGGCAAGGAGCTGGACTTCACCGACCTGTACGACGTGCGCGCCTTCCGCGTGATCGTGGCCGACGTCAAGACCTGCTACACGGTGCTGGGCGTGGTGCACAACATCTGGACGCCGATCCCGAAGGAATTCGACGACTACATCTCGCGGCCGAAATCGAACGGCTACCAGTCGCTGCACACGGTGGTGACGGCGGAAGACGGCCGGCCGCTGGAAGTGCAGATCCGCACGCAGGAGATGCACAGCTTCGCCGAGTACGGCGTGGCGGCGCACTGGCGCTACAAGGAGGAGGGCGGTTCCAACTTCGCCGGCCAGAAGTACGATGAAAAGATCGCCTGGCTGCGCCAGCTGCTGGCCTGGAAGTCCGACGTCGCCGACGCGGTGGTCGGGCAGGAAGAGCAGCAGCGCGAGTGGGTGGAAAAGCTCAAGTCCGCCGCGCTGGACGACCGCATCTTCGTGCTGACGCCGCAGGCGCGGGTGCTGGAATTGCCGGTCGGCGCCACGCCGGTCGACTTCGCGTATCACCTGCACAGCGACGTCGGCCACCGCTGCCGCGGCGCGCGCGTGGACGGCGTCATGGTGCCGCTGAATACGCCGCTGAAGAACGGCCAGACCTGCGAGATCATCACCGCCAAGGGCGCGCCCGGCACGGCCGGTCCGTCGCGCGACTGGCTCAGCGACGAGTACACGGTGGCCACCCGCACGCGCTCCAAGATCCGCGCCTGGTTCCACGCCATCGACATGCAGGAAACGCTGTCGCACGGCCGCGCGATGGTGGAGAAATCCCTGCAGCGCGAAGGCAAGACGGCGGTCAATCTGGAAGCGCTGGCCAACAAGCTGGGCTTCGCCAAGGTGGACGATCTGTTCCTGTCGGTAGGCAAGGATGAATTCAGCCTGCGTCACGTGGAGCAGGCGCTGCACGACACCGGCGAGCCGGCCGAACCGGAAGACGCGGTGGTGCTGGGCAAGAGCAAGGCCTCCAGCGTGGACCAGGGCGCCAAGTCGGGCGTGCTGGTGGTCGGCACCGATGGCTTGATGACGCAGCTGGCCAAGTGCTGCAAGCCGGCGCCGCCGGACGGCATCGTCGGCTTCGTCACGCGCGGCAAGGGCGTGTCGATCCACCGCACCACGTGCAAGAACTTCGCCGAGATGCGCGCCAAGGCGCCGGAGCGGGTGATCGTCACCGAGTGGGGCCGGGCCGGATCGGACACGGTCTACCCGGTCGACATCTTCATCCTGGCGGGCGACCGCCAGGGGCTGCTGCGCGATATCTCCGAGATCTTCTCGCGCGAGAAGATCAACGTCATCGGCGTCAACACGCAAAGCGCCAAGGGCTTTGCGCGCATGACCTTCACGGCCGAAATCGGCGCCACCGCGCAGCTGCAGAAAGCGCTGAACGCCATCGCCGAAGTCGGCGGCGTGCAGGAGGCGCGCCGCGCTTAAGGAGCTTCCGCTTCGGCCCGTAGCGCCGCCTGCACTGATGGGCGGGCGGCGATGCGGCTTTCGTAGGCGGCGACGGCCGGCCATTGGCTCAGGCTAATCTCGAAGAACTTGAACCAGCCCAGCACCGTGTACAAGTAGGCGTCGGCCACGCTGAACCTGTCGCCCAGCAGATAAGCCTGGCGCTGCAGCGTGGTTTCCAGCAGCGTCATGCGCTTCGCCAGTTTGTCGCGGAAGATGGCGCCTGCCGTGTCCGGCAGGGCGCGATTGAACAAGGGTGCCGCGCCTGCATGGATCTCGCTGCTGATGAAGCCTAGCCACTCCTGCAGCCGCACGCGTTGCCAGCCGCCCTGTGGCGGCGCCAGTTCCGCCGCTGGATTTAGGTCCGCCAGATATTGGACGATGGCCGAACCCTCGGTCAGCACTTCTCCATTCTCCAGTTCCAGCGCGGCGACATAGCCCTTCGGGTTAATGCTGCGGAAGTCCCTGCCGTCGGCGGTCAGCTTGGTGTGATTGTCGACCCGTATCAGTTCGTAGGCCAGCCCCAGTTCCTGCAGCACGATGTGCGGCGAGAGCGAGCAGGTGTGCGGTGCGAAATATAGCTTCATGTCGAACTCCATAAAAACGATGAGCCCCCACTGTAGGTATCCGGCGCTTGGCTGTAAAATTAATGCTTCATAAACCATGTATCAGGTTTTCTAATGATGAATTTGTCCCATTGGCGCGTGCTGGTCGCGGCGGCGGACGCGGGCAACATCTCGCGGGCGGCGGAGCAGGTCGGCATCACGCAGTCCGGCGCCAGCCAGGCGATCGCTCAGATGGAGGCGTCGCTGGGTGCGCCGTTGCTGGTGCGCGAGCGACGCGCAGTCGGCGTCACCGCGTTCGGCGAGCAGGTGGTCGGGCATGCGCGCGCGATGCTGGCGCAGTTCGACGCCATCCGTTCGCTGTCGCACGCCGCGCAAGGCTTGCATGCGGGGAGCATCCGGCTGGCCAGTTTCCCGTCCGTGCTGACTACGGTGTTGCCGCCTTTGCTGAATGCATTCAAGCGCAGCCATCCCGGCATCGATGTCGTGGCGCTGGAGGGGACGGACGAAGAGGTCGAGCAGTGGCTGGCGGCCGATACGATAGAGCTGGGTGTGGTGCTGAATCCGGTGCCGCAGCGGCGGGCGGTTGTCATCGGGCGCGATGCATGGGTGGCGGTGCTGCCATCCCATCATGCGCTGGGGCGCGGCTCAAGCGAGCAGGGTGTCGCGCTGGGCGAACTGGCCGGCCAGCCTTTCGTGCTGGCGACCGGCGGCTGTGCGGTCAACGCACGGAGCCTGGTCGAGCAGGAGGGGTTGATGCTGTCGGATATCCGCGTCACGGTGCGCGACCTGGGTAGTGCGGCGGTGCTGGTGCGGGAAGGATTGGGCGTGTCCATCATTCCCGAATCCGCGCTGCCGGAAGACAGGCGCGGCCTGCGCGTCATGCAATTGGAACCGCGCCGGTATCGGGAGTTTGGCCTCGTCAGTTCGCAGGCGGGCCGTGCATCGGCCGCCGTGCAAGCTTTTCTTGATGGCCTTAGCCGATGATGTGAGCCGCCCGAGTGGCGATGGCCTGGGCCAGCAGGTGCACGTGGTAGCCGTCGACGAAGCCGTGGTGGGCCAGCACCGACATGTTCACCGTCAGCTTGCCGTCGTCGCGCGGATCGCTGAAGCGGCCCCAGGCCACCGATGGAATGTCGTAGCTCTTGTGGTGGTAGATCGGATGCTCGATCGCCACCAGCTTCAGCCACGGCATGCAGGTGATGTGGATGTTGCGTTTCTTTTCCATCGGGCTCAAAGCCTCGGTGGTGTTGACCAGCACGTCGCTGGCTTCGGCGAACTTCTTCGCTGCCACACTGCGCTCAACGAATTCGCGCAGATCCGACGAGCGCGTGAAGCGCGCGAAGTTCACGTTGTTGTCCTGATTGAGCACCGTGTACGAGGCCATGAAGTCGTCGATCTTGATGACCTCGCCCTCGTAGATGCGGTACATGAAGTTGTCGATTTCCTTGAGCGAATTCAGCACGCAGTACAGGAACACGTGGAACGGCGGCAGCTGGTTCGCCTTGCAGAAAGGCCGGAAGTCCGGCACCTCCAGCTCGAAGCTCAGGTTGACTAGTGGATTCTCAAATGAGGCAAAGGCGTTGTAGCGGTCGCGGCGTTTTTCAAAGTTATGCATGTGAAATCAGTGTAAATGGATTAAGTACTTTTAAATTTGGCGTGCGCGAAAAGGCATCGCCCTTGTCGCGAGTAACTACCACCAAGTCATGTATCAACGCGATCGCCGCGATTTGCTTGTCGATCGTATGGGGATCTTTTATATCGCAGGAAAGCAAGGAGCCCCATACTCGGGCTGCCTCAACGTCGAATTTCAGGATGTGGTCACCGAACTCCGCTATCACACTGTCCAGCCACAGTTCGTATTTTTCTGCCTGCTGTATTGCCTGCTCACTTGCGACACGGCGCAACTTCGTGATGCCGGCCTGGATTTCGCCTATAACCTGCGTCGGTAAAAACAAGGCGTTACTCTCTGTGGCGGCGAAGAACTGCATCACGCCTGCGTTGGCCCTTTTACCCTTGCGGTACTCGGAGAGCACGTTGGTATCAATCAAAAACATGGCTACCTGAGATCAAACAGTTGGTCATCGCCGAAGTAAGGCATGTCAGCCAATACTTCCTTGAACGACCGTTTCTTCGGCTGTTTGGTCAGATGGGTGCGCAAGATCTCGCGGTGCTCGGCTTCCGCACTGCGTCCGTTGGCTGCCGCCAGGCGTTTTAACGCGTCAACGACTTCGTCGTCCAAGTCGCGAACCAAGAGCTGAGACATGGCTTACCTCGCAAGTGATATCACTGATAGCAGTATAGGCGACGCTAAGCGCTTTGCAAACATGGGCAGTGCGTGCATTACCGTTTTAAGTGGGAGACAACTTGTTCTATGCAGGTACGCTCCTCATTAGATGCCAATTTTTTCAGGTCGGCCAATGCTTCAATGGATGGCAGATCTGCGGCGGTTGGATGTTTGGGTTTGATTTGCTTGTAAGGGGTGAATACTCCGTCAAATGGTTGTTCGTATTGGATGCTGCAAGCGATGGCGATCGCCTTGTCGGCATCGTGGTTTGTCAATGCTTCTTTTAACATGCCCATTCCGTTGCACGCCTTGCCGCTCGCCTTGCTCAGGTCGACAACGACAGGCTTGGTGAGGTGCAGCCGATCTTCAACCTCCAGCAAGCCTACCCAGCCCCTGATTGATTGCGCTGCGTGGCTCTCCTCGCAATTGGCGTAGATTAGGTCTTTGCCGCCACTGTAAGCGGTTTGTGCAAATGGCGTGATGTCGCATGCGGTGGCGTGATAGGTAATGGCGGTAAAGCCGGCTTTTGTGCGAACTTCTGAAAAATACGCGACCCCATTAAGGTACGGCTGGAGCTCCGGTGGAAGACCATAATGAAAGGTTTGCGAGACCACTGGCTGGCGGCTGACGCAACTTCCTCTGCCATCGGATATTTGCAGCAAACGGCGCTCGGGAGCGCCGTCGATCGCCAGGGTGTATTGGAGCGACTTCATGTCCAGTGGCTGGGTGTCGATGGCCACGTCTATCGTCGTCGGGTGCGCCCATTTGCCGGCCGGGCCGACGTAGCTGATCGTATAGCGGGCTCCCGGCTTGAAGCCGCCAGCGGGGCCGATGCGCAGCAAGCGTTGAGTCGCCATTCCTGGACGCTCTTGGCCCATGTCGGGCGATGACACCGTCACCGTTAGCGGGCCGGTTTCCTCGTTCGAAGTAATGGAGAAGGCGCGCGCATTCGTGCTTGAGGATGGGGCGCCTTGCGGCGTCAGGAACAGTACGCCGCGAGCATTTGCCGGCAGGCGCTTTAGCGTGGCATGGACAAAGCCGGCAGGCTCTACCCATGGGCAGGAGCAGGCCATCACTGAATGGCTAAACATGAACGTGACGATCACCGCCGCAATTCGGATCATAGGTGTGCCTGCGGTGCAACCTCGGCTTGCAGGGTGATGTGGTCGATGCCGTGCTTTTCCAGCAGCATGGCTTTGATGGCTTGCAGGATGTTGGGCCAGTGCGCCAGATCGGTGATTTCCACGTGGCCTATCAGTGCCGGATGGCCGGGGGACATGTCCCAGACGTGCAGGTCGTGCACCGAGCGGACGCCATCGATTTTTCCCAGGTCGGCGCCCACGCTCAAATAGTCGATCTGCTCCGGCACGCCGCTCATCAGGAAATGATAGGACTCGCGCAGCACGTCGACAGTGGACTTCAAAATCAGCAGCGCGACAAAGATCGACAGCAGCGGGTCGATCTGCATCCAGCCGGTGTAATAGATGACGGCGCCGGCGATCAGCGCTGCCACCGAACCTAATAAATCGCCGATCACGTTGACCAGCGCGGCGCGCGTATTCATATTGCTGTCGCCGCGCGACAGGATGTAGGCCAGCACCACGTTGATCAGCAGGCCGATGCCGGCGACGATGAACACGATGCCGCCTTGCACCGGCTCAGGCCTGGAGAAACGCTGCACCGCTTCAAACACGATCCAGCCCACCAGCAGCAACAGCACCAGGCTGTTGACGAAAGCCGCCAGCGCCTCGGCGCGGCCGAAGCCGAAGGAGTGGCGCGCCGACGGCGGCCGCTTGGCGATCAGCTGCGCCAGCAGCGCCAGGCCCAGCGCGGCGGCGTCCGTGACCATGTGGCCGGCGTCGGAAATCAGCGCCAGCGAGTTGGACATGAAGCCGGCAACGACCTCGACCACGGCGAATCCCAGCGTCAGCACCAGCGACCACGCCAGCACCGATGGGCTGCGTTGCAGATTAAAGTGGGCGTGTTCGGCATCGCCGTCGCGGTGCTCGTGCAGGTGGGCGGAGGGGGAGGGAGGCAGCTCTGCGCTAGTGTTGGCGCGGGTTTCGGCTTGCATGGGCTTCTTGTTGTAGTGGGAACGGCCATAGTTTAAAGGATGTCGATGACTCGCGCATTGCGGCCTCATAGTGCATTTTGTAAATGTTTCCGATTTATGCCCTTGTTTTTCTTCGAATCGCTCTCTATAATGCTGGTCTTCGGGCGGTTAGTTCAGCTGGTTAGAATACTTGGTCGACATCCAAGGGGTCGCAGATTCGAATTCTGCACCGCCCACC